>CAYSAX010000089.1:0-5230 GCA_964429045.1 uncultured Pseudomonadota bacterium | reverse complement strand
ATTATTGATAATGAACTCAGAAAGTTTACGCATGATGGGCTTTATTCCACAATTTTTCTTCTTGATAGGTCCAGCGGGCAAGTGCATCCAAAATTTCACTAACGGGTGCTTTTTCAGATAGTGCATGACCTGCGCCTTCAATGCTAAATGATTCTGGCATTAAAAGACGAGTAACTGACGCTTGATATTCTACGTGGGGCTGATTTGAAATCACTAAGCAACTGCCGGGTTTGAAATTGCCATCAAGAAATTGATTAATGGTATCAGCGGTTGTTGCTCTTTGAGTTTTACCATGTACATCTATTTTATTGGGAGCATTTATCCAAATGATAGTTGATTGATACATATGTAAAGGCATTAAAGTGTGCTCAAAAATCCACTGCATCATTTGAAATTCAGTTTTAGGAATTGCATCACCAGAAAATAAAGAATCAGGTTCAAGTTGCGCATTCAATGGGCGTTCTGATCCTAAAATAACAATTGTTTTAAAACTGATGCCTAAGCACGAAAGTGAAATGGCGTATTCTAAACGAGATTTTGCGCGCGTATACAGCGCTCCCATGAGCAAAAGATAATCATATGATGATTGTAATGGCCTTTTTTCTTCTACCAGCCCAAGATCTTTAAATAAGGGCATGAGTTCTTGTTTACGTGCACCATACACATCATCAACTTCCCATCGTTCTTTTCCTGCTGGTCGCAACCATGCTTTTTGAGTCTCTTTCATAACCTGGGTGGGAGTTTGTGCAGATATTTTAAAGGTACTTAACAATGTAGTAAGAGTTTTATGTGGAGTTCCATGAGGAGAAAAGAGTTCAATACCAGTAATAGGTAAGCAGAGAGTAATGAATAGTAAGAGCAATGCAGCAAATTTCATAATGGTCCTTTCAAGTTCTTGTTATCATTATAAAGTTGCAAATTCATTTATCAAGCGGCTTTAAGGATTTGGCTTTTGAAAAAAGCGTACATCTTTACGTTTATAAGATTCTTCGATATCCGTTGCAGAACCATATTCCGCAACAATATAGGAGTACGAGGTTGTTGTATGGTGTAGAGTTCTTCTTCAAAGCGCAAAAGCTGCTGCTCAAGATGAGCAGAATCAGGATCCATGCTTAAACAAAACACGCTTGTTGCAAATGTAACGATTAAAAATAGTGTTTAAATTTCATACGCAGATATCTTTTGTTTTGGCTTCGCAATATGTTGTTCAGCGGGTGCTTGTATAGCTATTCGTGGGATTAAGGGATTTAAACGGGTAAGTATCTCTCGCGGATTAAAGCTTCCTACTACATTAGCAAGTTGCGCTGGAGTGATTTTTTCATAGTCACCCATTAAAATCACTTCATCCCCTACTTGTGCATCAGGAATATGGGTAATATCAACAAGGGTTGTGGTCATGGCAATAATACCAATCACTGGTGCATATTGGCCGCGAATAAGTAAAATTCCTTTGGAGCTTAATCGGCGATCATATCCGTCAAAATATCCGACGGGCAACACGGCAATTCTGGTATTGGCAGTTGTTTTATAGGTGCGATCGTAACCCACACATCTTCCTGCTTCAAGATTTCTAATTTGAAAAATACGAGTTTTAAAGGTTAAAACCGGTTTTAAATCAAAGTCAGGGAATTTAGCTTGGGTAAGTTCTTTATTAGATTGTGAAGGCCACCAGCCATAAGCCCCTAATCCTAAGCGCACTAAGTTGGTATGGCTGTTTTCCAGGGCGGTAGATCCGGCGCTATTTGAAATATGTTTAAATGGAATTGAAATCTGTGCGTGTTCAAGTTGTTGTAAAACGGAGATAAAAGCATTTTCTTGTTCAAGATTAAACGTTTGATCAATATTGGCAGCTTGTGCTAAGTGGCTATATATACCATTCACCAACAGTCCTGGCATTGATTGTGCTTTTTTAACAATTTCCACCGCTTGTTCAGGCATAAATCCAAAGCGAGACATACCGCTATCGATTTTTAAATGTATGTTGCATGGTTTTGCAAGTGCAATTCCTAAATCATTGAGTTCATCAAGAGCTTGAAGATCACTTACCATGACATCAATATCATACGCAATAGCTTTGGCTGGATCTTCATCGATGAAATAAATTACTAAAATCGGTTTGGTGATCCCATTCATGCGTAGTTGAAGTGCTTCTGTGAGCGTGGCGGTCAAAATCCAATCGACATCATTGCTTGCTTGGCATACGCGGGCAACTTCTACAATACCATGACCATAGGCATTACTTTTTACTACAACTCCCAAGGCGCGAGTTCCAATAGCTTTTTTATACATTTTAAAATTATGAGCCAAGGCATTTTGATCGATTTCAATCCACGTGTGAGGAGTAGGGATCATAATTTTTCCTTATTCAACACTATAAAATTGATAAGCATTTCTTATTTTTTTTAGTTGTTCGCTTGATAAGTTAAGTACTTGTGACTTTGATACTACTCCATTTTTTTTATCTTTATATTTTAAATACAAAGTATAGGTATTAGCAATTCTTATACCGTCGCTTTCTACGAATTCGATATGTTGAATATCTGAGCCATCGTCTAAAGTAAGGAAATGAGCATCTGAATATGCATTTTTTATTTTTCTAGCTTCAATAATACGCTTTTTTGAATCGGATAGTTCAATATCCAAAGATGGATGACTTGATATAGGAAGAACTAGAATCGGTTTTTCGCACGCAGTAAGTACACTCAAATTAAAAAAAACTAAAGTAAAGAAGCTATATTTTACGTACATCATGGAGCCTATTTTTTATTTTCAAGATATCTTTTTTTCAAATAATTAAAGTCCGCATCTTGCCCTTTGAGTGGCTGTTTAGTGGGATCTTCAAGATACACTAATAGTTGTCCAGCATTTGGACCTTCATGAAAAAAGGAATAGCTGACCATGCCTTCTCGGTCAAAAATTGCCATATATGTTTCTATTTTGTTTCCCTGACTTTCTTGACTAGTCTCTACAATGGTTCTAATTTGCGCGCGATTAAGTATGTAACTACAATTTTTTTCTAATGTAATAATTCTCAATTGTGGCTTAACCATGAGGCCTGTAATTACGTTTTCTCTATAGTATTCACTGGTTAGTGTTGGTAAATAAAGAGCTGTCGCTACCAACATTCCAAAATAAAAATGCTGTTTCATGTAAATCCTGTGTAGTTGTAAAAAAATGTGTATTAAGTATATGAAAAGTGTTTTAAACAAACAATTAATTTTAATAGATAGCCCCACTTTTGTGGGGCGTTTTTACTTATCTTATTTTTCTTTTATAGTAACCGGAATTTTGGTTGTCGCCTTCTTGCGTAAGGGAATCGAGATCGTTAATCTCTGCGCAGCTTGATTATACTCAACATGTGCTTCATCAAGATTCATTTCAGAGCTTACGGTTTTTGCAGATTGGCTATAATTGCTCATCGTAACTTGATGTTTATTTTTGCCATTTTTATTTTCCTGTTCTTGCACAATCTGATGATTAAAATTAGCAGAAATAAAATGACGATTCATATGAATATTTGCATTTCCTGCGGGAGTTATAACGTTCAATGTATGAGCGTCTTGATCCATCGTGGCATCAAATGCTGGTTGCGCGATTGCCAAAGGAGAAATAATGACATCAACCGTTGCAATTGCTTTATTTTCTACAATAGAAATACTTGCTGTTTCAGTTGATAAGGTATAGGCCATTGAGCCTTTTTTGAGCTCTTCATTAAGCCTATTAAAACGCCGTTCAAAGCGTGTCTGCACTTCATTCATTTCATCAATCATTTCGTCAAGCAAACTTTTGGATTTTAATGATAAGGGTGCGCCTAAAAGTATGGAACGCACCAACATTTTTTGGGAAATCAGCATATAAATGCCTCCTATAATTAAAGGATTATTAATTATTAGTTTATTACGTATCTAATTTTTTTGAATTTTTCAAGAAATTAATTCTGTCAAGCGTTTACTTTCAGGGGATAGTTTTTTTGCTACATTAATAGCGGAAATGATTGCGCTGTTGTGAGAATCGACATCGGTGGTATAAAATCCTGCAATCCAAAGATTGTTGTGTCCTAATGTTTGCGCAATAGTTTTTTGTGTTTGAAAGTAGGAGGGCGTTGGTTTTGGATGATGAAAATGTTTAATTGCATAGAGTGGTTCTATAATTTCATTATCTTTCAATTGTCCATCAATGTGATACGTGATCCAGCTTCTAAAGATAGTATGCTCTTTCATGCGTGGTTTGCAAATCGTAAGCGCAGAATGTTTTCCATCAAACGCAATGTTAGCAATGGTCCAATTTTCCTGGTTTTTTGGCATTAATCGTTTATCGCCATGAATGGCTATTGTTGTTTGAAAATAATCTATCTGACCTAAACTTTTTTTGAGTGTTTGCGCGTGTTGAATATGCGCGAGTAACTCTTGAGCTTGATGTGCGTTGGTGGCGATAATTAAATGATCAACGATGGTGATGGTGCCATCTTTTTGTTTGAGATGATAGTGGGCATCGTGATAAGAAATTGAAATGATTTGAGCGTTAGTAATAATGTGCGTATTGCGTAATTGTGTTGCCATCTTTTGAATATATGAGTTCATACCACCAATAATCTCATTCCACATAAGACCAGTGAGCCCTGATGGTTGATGTTTGGTGACCCACAGCAGAATATTATAAGCGGATAATGTTTTGACTTCTTCGGGAGTTATTCCCCAGGATGCGGCAAAAAACGGATACAAAAATTGATGTTTAAAATCATTGGATAAAAGTTCAATGGTATTGCAATAATCTTCGATCGTAAGATCGGTATCGCGATTAGCTATAACAGTTAAAGCGTTGCTTGAAAAATGTTTGAATTCTATCAGATCAAAAAGATTTTCTCCTTCAAGAGATCCCCATGAAATTGCATTATCATGCAGTGGTGGAAGTACGATTGTTTGATCAGTTTTGGTGTTATAAAAGGTGTAGGTAAGAGGATATTTTTGAATCGGAATTTCCAAGATCTTCAACAGTCTATTGAATTCGGTAAACATCTGATCAGAAAAAAATTCAGCACCAGCTTCAACGACGATCGTTGAATTGTTTATCGTAATGGGAACGCTGCATGCATGCCCGCCTAGTTCGGGCTCTTGCTCAAAAAGAATAATTTCATACTCTTCATCTAAAAGCCATGCGCTGGTCATTCCAGCAGCGCCAGATCCAATAATTCCAATGCGTTTTTTATTCATCGTAAACACTTTTTGCTTAC
>CAYSAX010000088.1:0-5375 GCA_964429045.1 uncultured Pseudomonadota bacterium | reverse complement strand
TCAACTTTAAGTTTGATCCATTCAATTGGATGCCATGATCCATCACTAATTTTATTGATCTCATCTTGATAAAAGATCATTAATCCAATAAAGGTCACACATGATGCGGCTAAAAAGTTAAGAGAAAGCGGCTCACCCAACAATACGTTACTAAAAAGATATACGTAGAGCGGAACAGAAAAACCTGCAAGCGAAACAAAGGTCGCGCTATGTCGCTTTAAGAATTGAGCGTACATCGTGTAACCTAGGACATTTCCAATCACAATCGTATATATTACCGCAAAAATAACCCAGAATAGGTGGCTGTTGGAAGTTGCATGTGGATATAAAAATTGAGCCGCATCTGAAAAACTGTAACTAGAAGCAAGTAAGCCCAAGCTGGGAATTAATGCTAATGCAGCAATGCTTGCAGCAAAGGCAAACGGGATTATAAACGCAAGAAACCCACTAATGGTCATTAATAAGCCATTAATTTCAGCTGGCGTATAACGCTCTTTACGAAGCAGCTGTTGCACAAACATCCAACCGATTCTTCCAATCGCCATAGCTAAAAATGCAGCAATTTCTGGGTATGAGAAAATTGAAAATGCCATTAAAGCATTTTCTCCCACAGATGATGATATAAGAAGAATAAGCGTTCCGGTAAATCCAAGAATAATACCAATCACTTTTTTCTTGGTTAAACGCTCTCCCCAGAAGAAATACGAATAAAGTGCTGTAACAAACGGATCTAAGCTTGCAATGAATGCTGCTTTGGATGCAAGCATATGCTTTAATGCAAACGCTTTAAATAACGCGGGAACCAACATGGTTAATAATGAAATACCTAATAAAATAGGCAAATCATGTTTAAAATAGCCAAAACTCAAGCGATGAGATTTTTTTCGATAGTATAGATAAAGAATGATACCAGCACACAACATGCGCAAGCCAACCATTAATAATAAAGATAATGCGGTTAAAGCATATTTATTTGCTACTGTTGCACTTGCCATAAAGGCAAAACCAAGAAATACATCAAACATTCAGGCAGCCTCTTTCTTATCCTAACACTAAGAAATTGATTTTTTATGCAATAAATGGCGTTTCGTGGTGCCGAGAGCCGGATTCGAACCGGCACAGTGTTGCCACCGCAGGCACCTGAAGCCTGTGCGTCTACCAATTTCGCCATCTCGGCTATGTTTCTACAAACTTAAGATAAGAATAAAGAACTAAGTAAAAAATGCAAAGAAACCTTAAAGTTCAGCCATTTTGGCACCAGATAAGAAGTGAAAATGGACATGAAAAACAGATTGTCCTACTTCAGCTCCGGTATTTGCAATTAGTTTAAATGACTTAGATCCACTGAGTGTAGTAGATAGCTCTTGTGCCATAAGTAGAATTTTGCCTGCAATGGCTTCATCTTGGACGGTAAAACTGGCTACATCAGCAATATGTTTTTTAGGAATAATAAGGTAATGAATAGGCGCTTTAGGATTAATGTCTTTGATTACTAAAATCGAATCATTTTCGGCGATAACAGTGGATGGAATTTCTTGAGCGATAATTTTACAGAAAATACAAGCCATTACACCCTCAAAATGAACTAGCGCATCCCCCTCAGGGGAAAGATTGGTGCCGGGGGTCGGACTCGAACCGACATGATGTCAAACATCGCTGGATTTTGAGTCCAGTGCGTCTACCAATTCCGCCATCCCGGCTATGTGCTAATAGGTTAAGGCAAAACTGCTCATTGGTCAACCAATAGATCTTGCAATTCACAATTTTGCCTTACACCGTTTAGTGTGAGATACGCCATATTAAATAAAAATTAAATTAAACGCTAATAGACTAACGTAAAAATGAATAGCGTCAACCCAATAGAAAAACCCTTGAAATATATAATAAAAATTACTACGGTTTGTTATAGTTGCCAATGTTGTATGTATTAAAGGAGAACCTATGAAGTTGTTAAATAAACAACATCTAATATTCGCATTTGCTGCGTTTACTGCACAGCTTTTGCAAGCAGCTGCGCCATGCGTAACCTGCCCAATCGTTACCCCGACCTCAAATTTTTGTAATGTAAATGTAAGTAACCAGCTTTGCGTTTCTGGCCCAACCTATTTGAATGCACTGAATGTCTGCACTATTAATGGTGGTACTGGTTTTATTGGTGAACGTGGACCAACAGGCCCTACCGGTGCAACAGGCGCAACCGGCGGAACGGGTGCTGCAGGTTCTGTTGCAGTGATTCCTTATGCTGCCACAGTTTCAATTGGTGCTCTTGGATTGGTCGGTGCTGATCTTGGATTTGGCACTGTTCAAATGTTGTCAGTTGCTAACATCGACTTATTATCATGGACCGCTCCACGCGCAGGAACCCTCCAAAACTTATATTTAAACATTACAAACGTTTTCTTAGGAATCGGAACGGTAGAAGCTGAAATCTATACTTCTGTTGATGCCGGAGTAACATGGACCTTTAGTGGCATATCAGCAACTATTACTGGTTTAGGACTATTCTTTGATAATGTTAACACATTAGCCGTTGCTCAAGGAGATTTAATTGCACTTCGTATCACTCCTTCTATTCTTGGTGTTGGTTTAACGGTAAGCGCTGGCATAGAATTTGCTCCGTAATAACTATTTTTTTAAAAAAAGCCGTAGGATTTTTCCTACGGCTTTTTTATTTTTAGTACATCAAATATGATGCACTCATAACCGGACTATACATTGCTACAATTAATCCGGTGATCATTAGGCCTAAAATAATAAGTAAAAATGGTTGAAAAAGCGTATTAATACGCGCTAATGTTTTGAGTAGTTTATTTTGATAGATCTGCGATATCCGTTCTAAAATAACCACTAAATTTCCCGATTCTTGGCCAATGAGTATTAATGAAATAATATCAGGACTGCACAACGAATCAAATGATGATAAAGCATGCGCTAAAGAACTTCCTGCATTAATTTCTTGCTCAATCGAATATATCATTTCTTTTACTTCATAATTAGAGAGCGATGCTTTTACAATTCTGATTGCAGTTAATAAGGGTAGCCCCCCACGCAGAAGCAATTGTAATGACTGAAAAAAATGAGCCATTGATTTATTAATTATCACCTGCTTAACAATAGGAATCTTTAGCAGCACCTTATCAAGTTTTATTTTTCCCGCCTCGGTCTTGCAATACAACAAAAGTAATCCCAACGGGATGGCACACATGCCCAAAATCAAAAAAATTTGACCGCTTCTGAACACATTGCTGATATTAATCATGGTTTGGGTCGCCGCAGGCAATTCTCGATGCATAGAATTGAAAACCGTCGCCAATTGAGGAACAATTACCATTAACATGATAATTATTACACACATAAAAAAGGCAAAGGTGACTGCCGGTAATAAAAGCGCGGTGCGCAACCGAGATTTGAATGATTCCATAGACTCTAAATGCATTGTTAAAACATCTAAGCAGGCAGATAAATTCCCTGATTCTTGGCCAACACTCATCAAATGAGAAATAAGAGGGGAAAAGGTTTTTTTATGCTGCAAAAGTGCTTGTGAAATGCTATTTCCGCCTTCAACATGATCCGCAATCGAATGAGCTTTCATAGTTAAATAAGGAGCATTGCTCTGCTGCGCAACTAATCGCAATGCTTGAGGAACATGCATGCCGGCTTGGATTAACATTTTGATCTGCAAAAAATAATCTATTTTAGTTTGGCTTGAAATAGCACGATTAAAAATAATTTTTTTTGTTTTACATGAAAGTAATGCTATATCTTTTTTAAATAAATAATCGTCTAACTCTTGCTTATTTCGAGTAAAATAGGAGCCTTTGCAATCCTGCGCCTTTAGATTTACGCCCTTCCATGCAAAATAAGGCATATCATTCTCCTTTCATTAAAAAACCGTCATCTGTTGTTCAATTCCCAAAGCTGCCAACAATTGTGCATACGTTATTAATGCATTAATTTTTATTCTTTTATTGCGACTTGTTTTTCCACTAATAATGGTCACTTCTTTTAAAGGAACCTTGAGGGCATACGCGAGCGACTTAACGAGCTCTTCATTTGCCAGCCCCCGCTCAGGAGGACTTTTAAGGTATGCTTTAAGAACTCCCGACTTATCGATTTTCCAGGCACTCCGACCAGAACCAGGAGACACCTTCACTTCTATTATTAACGTCATTTTTCCCCTTAACAAATCTGTTTTTAGCATAAAAAATTGCACTTTAGAAAGGCAATTACTTTATCTTTCTCTCTCCTTTTACCCTCGCTTGAGTAAAAAGGGCTAGATAAAATAATATAAACCACTATAATATTAACCAAATTGTCTCACTAAGGAGAGATGGCTGAGTGGCCTAAAGCGCTTGCCTGCTAAGCAAGAGCTCCAGAAATGGGGCACGAGGGTTCGAATCCCTCTCTCTCCGCCAGTTACACTAAGCTGGCTTATAAAAATTTCCAATTTTGATATATATGCGCCTATAGCTCAACTGGATAGAGCGTCAGACTACGGATCTGAAGGCTAAAGGTTCGACTCCTTTTAGGCGCACCATTCTTGATTCCCCTCTCTAGAACTTTCATTTAAATGCTCTATGCTGATACATATAGTAAACCTATTACTTAAGTTTTTTATGGAGTTTTTATGAATCCGATTTATACCCTTGTTACCATTCCAGTACTAGGCATTTTAAACCTGATCTTGGCCGCATTGGCCAATCGCTTATTCCACGAACAATATGCCAAACATGTCACCACTGAACCTGCACGCTCAAAACACTTTATTTTGCCTAAGCAAATAGGCAAATGGCTGGCAATCACTTTAGGTTTACTCGCAGGCCCGGCTGTTTTAATTGGCTTAGGTTTTGGCCATGCAGAGAGCTTTCCATTACTATCTGGCTATACCATCGGCTATCTGGCTTTTTTAGCAGCTCATTCACTATTTTCAGTAATTCTCTTTAAGTATGTAAAAAATAATCCTGAGGTTATTGAAGGGCACGTAATATTCAAGCATGGCCTCACTAAAATGAGCATCATCACTTTTATCGCTCAGGCTGCTTTTTTCATAGCAATTATCACTATTTTTAATCCAAGCATCTTTTTATATGGTGTCTTACTCGCATTGGCTATTCTGTTATTTACTACTCTCTTTGCAAAAAAGCCGACAACCGTCAATCCATAAGAGCACTAATACGTTTGATTTTTATAATAAAACAATTACAATACTAGAACATTTATGAGGTTGGAGAGATGGCGGAGCGGTTGAATGCGGCGGTCTTGAAACACGTTATTCCGAGAGAACGGAATCGTGGGTTCGAATTCCACAAACTCCTCCATCTTAAGCTAAGGTATCCTTTCGCTCTATTTGCCTAAGTTCATTCCTTATTAAATTT
>CAYSAX010000087.1:0-5435 GCA_964429045.1 uncultured Pseudomonadota bacterium | reverse complement strand
TATCCAGGTCAAGCATGTTCTTACAAAATCGGTCAGCTAAAAATTCTAGAGCTTCGCAAAAAAGCAAAAGATGCTTTAGGTGCACAATTTAATATTAAAGAATTTCATAATGTAATATTGAAACTTGCAGCAGCTCCTCTAGCGGTTTTGGAAGAGCAGATTGATTGTTATATTAAACAAAAAAAAGCATAAAATTGGTAGCCTATTAAAATTTGCCACATAATATTTTTTAGTGGTATGATGCACGAGAGTTTGTATTTTAAAAAAAAAGGAAACAAATGAAGCACTTTCGTTTGATATTGTTTCTTGTGTCTACATTATGTATTAATGCTTGGGCACGAGAAGATTTAGTTGAATGTCGTCTTAATACCTGTGAGCAGCTTTCGCGTGCTTTAGCATGTTCCTGCCCGACTGGTGCGGCACTGTTTTGTAATCTGTGTGTTGATGATATTGCATTTGTAAATCAATTAGTAGTAAATGATACTTTATTAATTTGCAGTGGAAGCATTATTGGTGGTTGTCCGACTGGTCCTACCGGTGCAACAGGCGCAACGGGTCCAACAGGTGCGACAGGCGCAACTGGCCCAAGTGGCACTAATGGTGTAACAGGGGCAACCGGTGCAACTGGAGCTACCGGAGCAACTGGTGCAACTGGACTTACTATTACCGGTGCAACAGGGGCAAGTGGGATCAATGGTGTAACGGGTGCAACCGGTGCAACCGGAGCTACCGGCATAACGGGAGCAACTGGTCCAACAGGAATTTGCTGTTATAATGATGAAATAACATTTAGTCCTTTTGATCTCTCTGCTCAATTCTCTATAACTGGTCCAACTGCTTTCGCACCGTATGCAACTGGTCCTATTAACTTACACGGCTGGCCAATGTGTGCGTCTGGCGTGGCTGGTTGTACAGACCCAGGTTATATTACTACTGAATTTGCAATTCCAGGAGATATAGACCAAACAGTAACTCCCGTATTAGATATCCACTTCTTTGTTGCAGATCCAGTTCCAGTAGGCTCAACCGTCCAATTCCAAATTCAAGGCGAGTTCTTACCTTCTGCGCCTCCAGTTGGACCTGCTACTAACGTTCCAGTTCCTCCGTACAATGTTACTTCTGCGGTGATTCCATTAATCCCACCTGGTCCAACAGCTCCTCAATTAACTCACTATAGAGTGGGCGTTCCATTGGTCGGTATATTTGGAGTGGTTCAACCTGCTAATCCATTATATTTTGCGCAGTTAACCGTAACGCGTAATCCCGTGGTGACTGGAGTAGAAGGTCCAACGGTTTACTTTACTGTTGGTGCATTTAGATATAGAAAAGTTCAGTGTGCTGCTGCTACTGGCATATAACGCATTAAGGAACTTTTATGAAAAAAAATATAATGGTGCTATTGAGCCTTTTGATATCCGCTGGCTATCAAAATGCAATGGCAGCTGAACTCGATACACAAACAGATGTATATCGTGCATTGCCGTGTAATTCTTGCAAGGGTGCTCAGTTTTGCAATATTTGTGTGACTGGTATTGCCTACTTTAATAACGTTATCGTTAAAGATAGAATATTGCTATGTAGTGGTAGCACCGGAGCAACTGGTGCTACGGGTGTCACTGGCGTAACAGGACCTTCAGTGACAGGACCAACTGGACCAACTGGAATCTCTGGTATCAACGGAGCAACTGGAGGAACGGGTGGCACGGGAATTACCGGAGCAACTGGACTCACCGTGACTGGCCCAACCGGTGCAACGGGTATTAATGGTCTTACTGGCGCAACTGGTCCTACAGGTGCAACGGGTATCCCCGGCATTACCGGTATTACTGGACCATGCGATTGTTGCTTAAACGATGAAGTTCAAATGGGTCCGTTTGATATGTCATATCAAACAGGACTAACAGGACCTCAACCTGTACTACCTTATTTTAATGGCTCAACTTTTTTTAATCCGACAACAATTTGGGCATGGGATCTTTGTGCTCCAGGCTCCTCTCCTTGTAATGCTGATAATGCATTTTTAACGGTGCAGTTTCCAATACCTGCAGATTATGATGCGAGTGTCACGCCCGTATTGGATATTCATTTTTATGTTCAGCCTGCAACAGCCAGTGAGGTTAAATTTGAAATTCTAGCGGATTTTTTAGGCAACGGAGAATCAACAACTCCCGTATTACCCGGATCAATCGTTTTTGAGCCAGATTTTTCGGTAGATGAAACTGGTTTTCCTGACGACAGCACTTATCGTCATTATCGCGCCAGCTTTCCACTTCCTGCTGTAGATTTCCCGATAGCAGCGCAAGATTATGCTCAGTTCACCTTGCATCGCGTTGACTCAGATAGTGGTGACGATGCAGGACCATCCGCAGTTCTCGTAATCACCTTTAGATATCGTAAGTTAGCGGTTGATTGTTCTTCGCCAATTCCTACATAAAACGTACGTGACTTAAATAAAAGAGGCTCGGACAAAACCGGGCCTTTTTTTATGAAACTTTTTCTTTTATTAATTGTGCATAATATTCTGGTGTATGGTCCATTGTATTTATAACAAAATCATAAGAAGCAGGAATAGTTATGTACATTATTTGGTTTTGTAATAATGTTTTTGTATCAGTGGCGTAGGAATAAAGTTTTTCCTGACTAATCTCTTTTTGGATAGGTGAAACACCACTAGGAGCTTGCACGGTCTTAAGGTATGTTCGAACTTTATCTATATACTCAGTAAAATATTCAAGATTTAATGTACCCAGGATATGCTCTTCCATGGGTTGAGGGCTTAATGTGTACAAATTTTGAAAACTTTCTATCAGTGAACGCATAAGTCGTTTATTCATTAAGTTATTTGTTTGATATACTTCATTATTTCGTTTAATAACACGATCAACGCTCGTTAATAATGGCGCATATGCCATACACAAAAAAACGCGTGTGATTGTTTTTAATTTTTGAACATCGGATTGATTTAATATCCAGCTATCAACGATAATATTTTTACCACGAGCAATATACTTATCTATTTTTTGAAAAACCTTTTGCTTAACCTCAGCGAGCCATTGAGTCTCAATTGATTCTCGATCGGGATTTGAATCTATAAAGGTTGTAATCTCTTCGATAGCTCGCAGAGCGTCTTCTTGTTCGTTTTGAGTGGCTTCATCCTTGAAAAGTATTTCCTTTCTTTGAATGGCATGAAAATGATTGCATTTGTTAATTGCTTGTTTGATTGTCTTGAATTGTTCTGGAAATTTTTTTTTAATGGCGTTATTAAATATTTTTATATAAACAAGATCTTCGTCGATTGTCTTCCAGGATGAATCATTTTCAATCAATGCTCGACAAATGCTGGACTTGCCAGCAGAACATAAGCCTTTAAGAACGACAATGGTACTTTTATGAGAATTATTTGCGGATAAAAAATGCGCAAATAAAAATAGTAAATATAGGTGTTTCATAAATTACTGCTAATACTACTGTTTTATTTATTTTGTTTTTAAAATTGCATCAAAAATTATTTGGCTCCAGCTTTCTAGATCTGAATAAAAATCAAGACATTCGGAAATAGTGACCAATTGTCCACTTTTGAGTTCTGAGCGAACTTTAATATCCGGGCTGTCTCCCTCTAAAAGTAGTACTAATCCCACGTGTACTTGTCCAACCGGATTGCTATCGTCATTAAGCATGCCTAATGTTTTGATAGTAAATGTTCCTTGGTAATCGATCTCTTCTTGGAATTCGCGATGAGCCCAATCAAAAATAGTTTTTGCTTGTTGCATATCTTCCTGGCGCATATGGCCACCAATGCCTAAAGAATACTTATTTTTTAAACGCTGCTCTGTGCTGGTGGATTTTCTTTGCATTAAGAAATAGCGATCTTGAAAATTAAAAATAAGATACGGAATGATCTGTTTATAAAGAGGATCTTCTTCCATAGCAGGACGAGGTAAAAATTCTTTTTGCTGTTCGACAAGTTCGAAAAAATTTTCTTCGATGGGGCGTATACCTTGAAATGCGGTTTCAGGAAATAATATGTTTCGTTTGACTACCAATATATTTTCATTTTTCATAGTGATCTTCTTATGTTTTAGGTTCGCCAATTTTTAACTGTGTCAAAATATCTAATACTTCTTGTGGCTGAGCAGACTGAGCCAGTTTAACTCTAGTTTCTTCATTAATTTGAGCACACGATTTTGTCTCGGTGGTTTCAGCGTACAAGCTAAATATAAAACTAATAATAACCGCTTCCATGCTCATATGTTTTCCTTTGGTCAGATACAATTTCTGCTCAAAAGATAGAAGGTAGAAGTTCTTATGTCAATCGATTTTATGTTACAAAATCTTGAACCGGTTGGATTAGCTGGTAGACTAAACTTTAACATATAAAAATTCGATTCATAAGGGCTTTCATGAGTTACGACTTTAAAAATATTGAATCCAAATGGCAAAAGATTTGGGAGCAGCATCCGCCGACAAAAACCAAACCGGCTGGATCAGGGAAAAAATTTTACTGCCTTGATATGTTTCCCTATCCTTCAGGCTCAGGATTGCATGTTGGCCACTGGCGAGGATATGTCTTATCGGATATTTATGCCCGTATTAAATGGCTTGAAGGGTATAATGTGCTCCATCCTATGGGTTGGGATGCCTTTGGCTTGCCTGCGGAAAACGATGCGATTAAAAAAGGAATTCCACCAGCAGAGGGGACTGCTTCAAATATTGCGACATTTAAACGCCAATTGCAAAACATTGCAGCCATTTATGATTGGGAGAAAGAGCTTAATACTACTGATCCTGAATTTTACAAATGGACTCAATGGATCTTCTTAAAGATGTACAAAGCTGGACTGGCTTATCGTAGTGACATGCCCATCAACTGGTGCCCCAAAGATTTAACGGGCCTTGCCAATGAAGAAGTGGTGAATGGTAGATGCGAACGCTGCGGCACTTTAGTTGAACAAAAAAATATTCCACAATGGGTGCTCAAAATTACCGCCTATGCTGATAAATTGCTTGAAGGCTTGGATCGTCTTGATTGGTCAGAAAAAGTAAAAGCGATGCAACGCAACTGGATTGGCAAAAGTGAAGGAGTCGAACTTCTTTTTAAAGCCAAAGCAAATACGGGCAAAATAATTGATTTACCGGTGTTTACTACCTGCCCTGAAACAATTTATCGAGTCAGCTTGTTAGTCATTTCACCAGCGCATCCCCTTATTAATGATTTAGTTTCTACTGAAGATAAGCAAGCAGTAAGAGAATACCAGGATATGGTAGCTGCAACTTTGGTTATGGGAGCTGAAGCGGATGATATTAAAGATAAAACCGGTATTTTCATTGGTGCATATGCAACTAATCCAATAACGGGAGAATCGATTCCTATCTATGCCGCATCGTATGTAATCATGGGTTATGGTACTGGTATTGTAATGGGAGTTCCTGGCCAT
>CAYSAX010000086.1:0-5539 GCA_964429045.1 uncultured Pseudomonadota bacterium | reverse complement strand
TAGTTTATTTATTTGGGCAACACGTGCACATTCTTGGGTAAGCGTTGTTTGAAATAGTAATGGATCATCAGTACAAATGATCACTGGATGACCTGATGATAGCAACCTTAAAGCAGGGTGATCTTTATAATTTTTAATCATGCTTACTTTAACGGCACTTGTTAAACAAAGCTCCATGGGGATCTTATTTTTACAAATCCACAACAATGCTGATTTGCAAAGATATACTCCATGCCCAATCCGCTGCGGTTTTAATGTCATGAGTTCAGACATTTGCTGTTGTGGCCGTTCATCAGGAGATTCACCTAGATGTAGGGTGATTGGAATGGCCAACTCTTTAATACGATCCACCGCTTGTAAAATTGCAGATCCATCTCCTTTAGTGGATATTCCGGAAATATCCAAACCAACCACTCCTTGATCACGATATTTTTGAATCAGATCAATTGTTTGATGGACTGCTTTTTCTGATGAGTCTCTACGCACACTTAAAATAAGGTGAGCTTTTAATCGGGTTCCCTGACAACCTTTTTTTAATCCACGTAACACGGTTTGAAGATACTCTTCAACCCCAGATCCCAAATCTTTAACACTCGTGCGAATCTCCACATAGGTAACGTTATCACGCGCCAACTGTTTGCAAAGAGCTATTACCCCAGCCTCTACTTTTATTTGAGTATTTACCATTTTGGATAGCAGATCAAAAACACCAAATGCTTTTTCATATTCCATGCCCGCATTTAGATTATTAAGCATCTCAATGAGGGCTTTAAAATCATCTGGTTCAGCAATTGATTGTAGAAAAGGTAATGGCCAAGAACCACCTAAGTGCAAATGCAATTCTGCTTTATCCATATTTTTGACCGATTGCTCTAATTCTGTTTTTTTCAAACAAATAGTACTAGAAACAATACTCAACGTTAAAAAAAGTACTTTCATATATCTCCTTTAGTTGCAAATAATCTATGCACCAGTAAATTCGAAGTATAGTATCACAAAGATCTTTAATTCGAAACTACTACCCTTGAAGATAATCACATTAACTCCTCCACAACTATCTGATTCGCACATCAAAGAAAAAATAATATGCATTCGCGGCCATCGCGAGCGGTTATTTAATACCTCCTTTGAACATACCGATAATAAATATATCTTTCACAACTATGGCCAAGGAGGGGCTGGGTGGACCTTTTTATTTGGATGCGTTCAGGAATCAATACGGCAATTTAGAAAAGTTATTATAGATAATCCTACCCTGAGCGCACAGTCGATCAGCATCATCGGTGCTGGATGCTATGGATTATTAACTGCCATTTTATTAAAAAGAGCTGGCTATAATGTCACCATCAGTGCAAAAGAAACACATTCAATTCCATCGTATAAAGCTGCAGGATTCTTTTTCCCACGCCCCCGCAAAGTTTCAAATGCTCAAGAAACTGAGATATTTTTAGAACGTGGCAGCGAATCATATAAAACGTATTTAGATATTATTAGTGGCAATCATCCCTTTATAAAGGCAGGCCCTAAACTCATGCCCGCCTATTATGACCCCAATATTGATCCGGGATTTGGTCCTTACATTGCTCAAGGATTAATCTCTGAACCGCAGGATGTCATCATCGATTTTGGCAATGAAAAACAGTATCCTGCTCGCGAATATCAAGCACTTTTTATTAATGCTTCAATAATGATGGATGAATTACAAAGAAATATTCGTGAATTACAAATTCCTATCATACAAAAAGAGATTCTCGCATTGAGCGAAATTCAAGATCAGATTATTTTTAATTGCACTAACTTAGGCGCTAAATCACTGGCAAACGATACTAAAATAGTGAGTATTCAAGGGCACCTCATTTCTTTACATGATCAACCGATTGAGAGCCTGCAATACATGATCAATTATCGGGTAACTATGACCAATCCTAATGGTAGTAAACGAGATGAACTGATCTACTTTGCACCCAAAGAACAAGGGATTTTAGGCATCACCTTTTTACGCGGGCAAGATTCATTGACCGCTAATCAACACGAGTTTGATCGCTTATTAACGCGTAGCCGTGATTTTTTTGGCACTTAATTCTTTATACGCTCGGCAAGCACTACAAAACGCGGTGTTTTCCATAGAATTGTGCCATCATTATACGGTGGCATTTCTTTAACATATTCTTGTAATATATCTTTAATCAATTGTTTGCGTTCAACTTGAGTTAGTGCCGCAATAAAACCAATACCAGATATCCAGGATGTAATAAATTTTTTGAGTTTTTTTTCATTTTTAAATAAAATACGTTCCTCAACAAGTCTGGTATCTCTTACGAGAAAACCACTATCTTTACTCAGCTGTGCAAATGTTTGTGAGTCGTGCGGTTGAAAATAATTATCAATATTAACTGAGCTTAATTTTTGCCATTGTTGTTTATTGAATACTGCTCTATAGGCTCTTGCAAAGGCATCTGGCATTTCAGTTTTTGCAGCCATAATCATGAAAAGAAAGCCTTTGTTTTGATCGGTCAAACGTGCCATCTCTTTGAGTGCTTTTTTTTGCTGCTCTTGGTTCATCAAATGAAATGCGTTGGCAGAAAAAAATAATTGAACCGGTTGGCTTATGCTCGTGTTACTCATATCTTCTTGCATAAAATGAAGATTGCCCCGTTCACTATAAAGAACGCGCGCAAAACGAATCATATTATCAGAAGGATCAATTCCTATTACCTCTGCTTGTGGCGCTTTTTTTGCAATATAAGCAGTAAGCGCACCCGGCCCACATCCAACATCAACTACTGAACTAAAACGTTTTAAGTGTAAGCTTTTGAGTAATGATTGTGCTAAGGGTAATGACTTCTTGGTGGCACGATGAAATTTGTAGGCATTCCACTCTTGATGCATGGGCGCTTGCGGATCATCTTCCTTTTCCATTGCAATACAAGCGGATGAAATAAGAATAAGTAGTAACAATTTCAGTTTCATACATTTCCTTTGTTATTCTTGTAAATTTGCACTGATCATTATTAAACTAAGGCAAATGTAAACATTCTCTTTTAGTACGTCAAAAGAAATGAATAAAAAAATTATTTTTACCATCGGCCATTCAACACGCACGATTGATGAATTTATAGAATTGCTCAAACATTATGGCATCAATGAATTAATTGATATTAGGACCATTCCCAAATCACGCCATAATCCCCAATTTAATGAACCTGATCTTGCGCATGCATTAAGAAATCACCACATTGGATATCGCCATCAAAAAAATTTAGGCGGATTACGGCATGCAAAAAAAGATTCTATAAATATGGCTTGGCATAATGCATCGTTTCGCGGCTTTGCTGATTACATGCAAACGCATGATTTTACTGAAGGAATTAATACATTAATTGAAATTGCGCATCACAAAACAGTTGCTATTATGTGTAGCGAAGCAGTCCCATGGCGTTGCCATCGCTCAATGATTGGTGATGCATTATTAGTGCGCGGTTTTGATGTGCAAGACATTTATAGCATGACCAGCGCAAAACCTCATTCCTTAACACCGTGGGCAAAAGTTCATGATACAATTATAACCTATCCCGGAGAACATTCTAAAAAAGAAGAGAAATAATCATGAGCAATGATGTATTTGTTCAAAATGGAATTACGATTCCCGAGCATGAGTTAGAAATCAGTACCAGCAGATCTGGTGGCGCTGGTGGCCAACATGTAAATAAAACAGAAACACGCGTCACCGTGCGTTGGAATGTAAAACAAACACAGATATTAGATGATCAACAAAAAAATAGAGTCCTTCAAAATCTTGCTCATAAGCTTACGGTTGAAGGCGATCTGATAATTCATAATAGTAGTTCACGCAGCCAACAACAAAATAAAGAAAATGCGCTTGATATTCTTGCCCAAGAGATTAGAAATGCACTCTACATTCCCAAAAAACGTAAAAAAACGAAAATATCAAAAGGGGCAAAAGAAGCGCGGCTTGAAAGTAAAAAACGGCATAGTTCGGTAAAAAAACTACGCCGCAGATCATTTGATTTCGATTAATTACTATTAAAAATGGAAGAATCTTATGAATTACGAACAACTTATCCAGGCTAACGCTCAAAAAATTAATAAATTAGCGCAAGAAGTTAAACAAACACAACAAATCAAAAAAACCGATCCTACTCTATTTGTGGCAGCTACTGATGCATTTAATACTCAATATGATCTCTTGGCATTTCCCGGTGGGCTCAAGCGCGGATTAGCTCTCCTTAAAGAGCAAGATCCAAAGACCATTGATGTTGCAATAGCATATTTAAAAGCTGATCCCTATTTTTTTCGATCAGGGTACATAAAACAAAAAATTGCATTGTTATTAAAACAGGCTTCTTTAAGCCCTGATCAGATCAAACAGCTTCATGAAGTAATAATTGAAGCGTTACAAAAAAATGGACGCAGAGAGTTTTTAGAATACTGCCGCTTGGCCCGTAAAATTTCCAATCAAACTTTCAAAAATCAGATCGAAAATATTATTGAACAATCGGATTCAGCAAAAACTGTTTACCGCGCCCATCGCTTATTGCATATAATACGTGAAGAGTAATTTTACTGAACTTTAATTTTATTATATAAAAATTCTTGTGCATGCAAACTTGCTTTATGAACGGCATCTTTAAATGCTTCAGGAAGCTTTGCAACCACTTCAACCATCTGATTATGCAGATCTTGGCCTTGTGACATTTTTTCTAATGTTTCCATAAAGGTGGTTACATTTGCATCGGTATGAAATTGCTCATACGCAACCAGCAATGCATAGGTGTTAATCAGATCAAGCGCACGATCAACCGCATTTCTATCGGTCTCTTCAAAACCAGTTGCATCACCCGCTTGTAAGAAATTAAGCCATGCTTGTTTTGCACCCGGACGTGCCATACTATGCTTCATCTCAGTAGTATTGAGTAGCTCATCTACCTTAGTGTTGAGATTAAAGTACATATTTTCGTTTTGATTCATATTTTTTTCCATTATGTTCCTTTTAAAAAAATAAGGATGTGCTTTACCACATCCTTACTTATAGTTTATTTAATTTTGCTGTTTTTTTGCAACGTTAGATTTTTTATACCAATAATAGCCGCCACCAATTACTGCTGCTGCTACAACGGTTGCTGCAATTACGGTACGATGTTTATTCGCATAAAATAATGTTTCATCTGCCGCATTGATGCAGTTTGTTTTCATCATTTGCATGCTTGGCACATTATCCCATGCATTTTTAATCCATTGGGTTGCTTTTTCTCTAACCCCAAGAACTGCAATAGCGGGAGCTTCAGAAGCGGTAGGAGTAACCGATTCAAGCATATCACCTGCTGTTGGAGTGCAGATCATCATCTGTTCATACGCAGTAACCATTTCTGAGTTAACTTCAAGTGCCATATTTTCTGCAATAACTGCAGGAACTACTTGAGCAACTGCTGGCGCAGCTACTGGTGCTACCGCAAGAGAAGTAGGAACCTTATGCTTCTTTTTAGAAGTTTTAGCATGAGAGGTGCCAATACCCACGAGT
>CAYSAX010000085.1:0-5574 GCA_964429045.1 uncultured Pseudomonadota bacterium | reverse complement strand
TTTAAATGATGCATTACCCATATGAGAAATAAACGGTTCTGGATTAGTCCAAATAGCTTGCTTGGGATATGCTTCATCATGTGAAAGACCAGCAATACCACGCAGACAAGCAAAATCAGGATTATCTACAACATACGCCGCTTTTTGTAAATTAAAACAATCTTGATTACATAGGTCATGTAATACAAACTGACTTACGTCATCAATCCCATGCAAGGACAATACCTTTTCAGGCAAAGTACTCAAATGATTTAGAATGGCGTTTTTCTTCAGTAATTCTGAGCGCTCCATGAGGCTCCCCTTCTCATTTTAACGTTTAGAATGCTTCTTCCTCTACTCTCTCCTTATTGACCATACCCTGTTTAAGTACCAACATCAACAGCATAAAAAAAATTGTTTATTTCTGTAATTGGAGCAATCAAAAATTCGGTTTGACGGTCTGATAAATATATGTATAGAATGCCTATGATTTATTGTTTAAGAGTTTTTGAAGCGCACTGTAATGAAAAAAAGAATATTAACATTAGCCATTTTTTTTATAAGTACCAATCTATTTTCTCGGAGTATTTACCGCCCTGTTGATCCATTAATCCCAATGATTACTACACGATGGGTTGGCGATGAAACAAGCTATACTTTACGTAAATATCATCTGGAAGAGTACCCTCTTTTCCAACTTTTTGATAAAAACTATTTTGAAAAAAATATGTTGCCCCAAAGCTCTATTTCTTACCGTTATGATACTGCAAAATCGGTCGAGCCTCAGATTATTTCAAATCTGATTGAAGAGCTGCTCACTGAAATTAAAAATGGCAAACATACCTTTTCCCATTTTTCTATTTTGCAGTGCAAAGACTACAATTTCAAGAATGCTAAGGGACTTTTAATAGTAAAGTTCAACGATTATCCATTCGTGGTAAAACTGTTTATCGAAACTCCTGATAGTTTTGTAAGCCCGTTTGATAAAGGCATTGAACCGATTTTCTTCTTTTTCATGGGTGGTGGAATTAATCGCCATATATCAGGATTTACTCGTTTAAAAAATAGAGAATTTATTATTTCACAATTAGCTCAATCTCAGTGGCATGAAAAAGTAGAAATTCCCCGTAAATGGCATTGGATTCCTAAAGAATGCAAATGGATTGAAATAAAAGGATTAAACATCGGCAGTAAAAAAGAACAGATCACGCAGTTTCCGGGTACGTATTGCATCATTGCCGATGCAATAGAAATGGAACGCGGCCTATCACTCTTTAATACTGAAGATAAAAAAATGGCTCTAGAACTATGTAACTTTTTAAATCTTTGGATCGACCCTCACATGAAAAATTTTATGATCGAAAAAAGCACCAAAAAATTTACGATCGTAGACACTGAACATTTTCCAAGCTTTGTAGGATTACGTGAAAAAGTAAATTTCGATAGTTATAGCAATTGGTATTTTCATTTAGCTGGCAAATGTTGGCGAAATGCGTTTATGCAAACCAAGAAGGAGCGCAGAAACCCTCAAAAACCAAAACCTGAAATGAATCTGTTAGATCACCGTATATTTATGAGTGAGGCACGAAATGAATCATTGTGTTCTAAATCTAATGATAGTTCTATCGTTTATAGTTAATAACAGTTATCGAATGGAGAGGTTAGCCAGGCTATTAAGTTGTGGCAAACCGCAATACAGTGAAATGGACTCTGACGCATCCAATAATGTGAGCAAAGAGCAAGAACGTATAAATGATCTTAATGATTTAAACGCAACTAAACTAGCAATTTGCTTGTCTGAGGGAAACAAAACATTAATTCTTCCTCGTCATTTAAACAAGTATAGACGCAATCATTGGACTACTGATTTTCAAGATGAAATTTCAGGTAAGGATATAATTTCATATTTAGAGCTCCCTACCGCAGAAAGAAATGATGGAAATAATCAAATTGTATTCCAACAATGGCAAGTAAGCGGAAAAAAAGCAGGCTCTGCAACATTGGTACTAAAAGAATTAGACGCTAAAAATCATGTGCTTCAAACGGTTATAGCAAAAATCACTGTAGTCGAATGAAAAAAATTCTATTGCTAATATCTCTTTACTTTGTTACTTGTAGTGCTTGTGTATATTCATTTTTATGCTGCTGGGTCACTGAAAATGATCAAGTTGAAGATACCAAAGAACATCTTAATAAAGCCAAACCTATTACTATTGATAACGTTAAAAAAACAGAACTGTTATGCCGTTACAAAACTCGAAAAGAGGATAATATAACCTGGCGAGCAGAAATATGTTCTGGACAACCTGCATGTATTTCTCTTTCTGCCCAACCGGAATTAGTAGGAATCAATGATCCTAGTAATTATCTTATTTGGTATGAATGGAAAATTGAAAGTAAAAAACCTGGATTTGCCCAGATAAGATTAGACCTGTATAAAGACGGCTCGTTGCAAAGAACACAATTTGTAAAAGTTGAAGTAAGGGATTAAACAGATTTAATAATATCTTCTTCCAGTTGCCTTAGTTTCGTTTGAAATTCATTGTTTTCTTTCGCATATGACTGCATTTTATCAAGCGCATGCATCACCGTTGAATGATCCCTACCGCCTAAAAAAATACCGATATCTCGCAATGATTTATCGGTAACTTTTTTCATTAAAAACATAGTTAAATGACGTACGAAGGATAACTCTTTGCTTCTATTTTTAGAACGCAGTGCGTTCAGATCATATGGATAGTGCTTACTAACTATTTTCACAATACGCTCTAATCCCACTGCCGCTTTAGATACTTCTTGAGTCCGTACTAACACTTTTTGTGCAAGCTCAACCGTGATCTCTTGCTTTGTTAAAGAAGCAAATGCCATTACACGTATTAATGAGCCTTCCAATTCTCGCACATTAGCAATAACACGTGTTGCGATAAAATGCGCAACTTCATCACTTAAGATCTCTTCATGCATATCGGCTTTTTTCTTTAAGATAGCAATCTTAGTTTCAAGAGTCGGTACATGCATATCAACTACTAATCCCCATGAAAGACGATATTTAAGCCGCTCAGCAATACCGCTGATATCATGCGGAAATGCATCACTGGAGAATACAATCTGCTTTTGTGCATCGTACAAAGTATTAAATATGTGAAAAAAAGCTTCTTGGGTCTGCTCTTTATTTGATATGAATTGAATATCATCAATTAAAAGTACATCGACGGTTTTATATTTTGATTGGAACTGGTGAACTTTATCAAAGCGAATTGCATTTATAAATTCATTCACAAATCTATCTGCCGTTTGATACAAAACCGAGGCTTTTTTGTGCTGCAATTTAATTTCATTACCAATCGCATGCAATAAATGAGTTTTGCCTAATCCTGAATCACCATAAATAAATAGAGGATTGTAAATCGTTCCGGGTTTATCTGCAACCGCTTGAGCTGCAGCATATGCTAAAGAGTTGTTAGGGCCAACAACAAAAGTATCAAATGAATAGGTTCGATGACCATTTATTTTCTTTTTATTGTAAACACCATCAGCAGGCACTATTTTTTGCGCCGGATTAATATGAATCAATTCGTGAGTGGTAAGAATAGGCTCTTTGGGAGCAGATGAGACTGCCTCAGGCATATTTTGTTCTATAAAAACAACTTTGACATGATCAACATTTAACAAACGTTTTAAATGTAATTCAATCAAAGGAATATAATTTCCCTTGATCCAATCGAGCACAAACGCATTAGGCGCCTGTAAATAGGCACTTTTTTCGTCTGCATCCCATCGTTGTAAAGATACGGCTTTAAACCATGTTTCAACAACACGGCTACCCGCTTCTTCTTTAACGATTTTTAAAAACTCTGTCCAAATATCTCGTACCACGGATTCTCATTAGTTGTTTAATTATTTGGATATTAACTTTAACAGAACAAATATGTTTGGAAAAGAAAACAAAAATATTTTTAAGCTTTCTGCGTCAGGCGCGCATTTACATGCGCATTAACACCACAACAAATTCCCTTAACAATTACCACGTCTTGGTATTGGGAATCGGATAGTGATTTTGCAGATTCAGGATTTGATAGAAAACCCATTTCAACCAAAATTCCCGGGAAAACAAGCCCGGACAGAATTTGCGCCGTCGCCTTTTTTACTCGTCTATCGGGCAGTGCATATCCATTTGATGCTGCATTTTTTAATATATGAGTATGAACTGACTGGGCCAACCGTTGTCCTTCAGAAAATCTCAGTTGTTCAGTTTTATCAATGGCAATATCCAATGATGTTGCCAGTTGGTAATCGAGTGGCTTATATAGTTCCTTACCCAAGCAGTACGTTTCAAGACCAGAAACCGATTCTTTTGGTGCATTATTTGCATGCAATGAAATAAGCAATGCATCTTTTTTACAACTATTGGCTAATGATGTGCGTTCATCTAAGGATAAAAAACGATCATCTAAGCGAGTAAGCAATACTGAATAATTATTTTTTTCTAACTCTTTTTTGAGTTTTAAACCTATTGCCAAAGTAAGATCTTTTTCAACTGTTTTAAAAAAGCCTACGGTACCACTATCATGACCACCATGACCGCAATCGATAATTATAGTTGGTTTACTAACCTGAGTATAACGTAATACTGAGGTAGTTTTTTGCTGTAAGTCATGTTCTAACGTTTTATCATACAATACAATTTCAAGTACTTTTTCTTGTTTAATAGATATCGTAGTTTTACTGCGCACCACAAGTCTATTAGGGTTGTATTTAATAGTTACATTCAACCCAAGTTGATCTGCCCCGATTGAGACAGAATAATCTTTGTGAACTACATCGTTTAGTTTTTGCAGCATCGAAACCACTTCTGATGCATTTGCTTTTACATTCGGTATAGAGAATTTAAGCTCATGCCATCCGTTTTTAGTAATAACTGGCTCAGCCTTTTTTATCGTCGGCTCTTGTGAGAAATATAAGGTGATTTTAGCCACTTCTAAACTTGGGGCATGCTTATGATCATCTTGCGTCATACGATGATGAAACAGTTTCACTAATTCATTAGCCATTGCATTGCATGAAACAAGCGTAATTATTAAAAATATAAATTTTTTATTCATGGTAAATCCTTCATTTGAATCCGATCAGCCAAATATGCCAATCGATGTGAACGCTCCCATGCATTCATAAAACTCTTAAGGGGGTATCTTTTTTTACACAACAGCGCATCAGGTACTGCCGGATCGTGGCAGATTACTTCTTTATTTTTACTGTCATAGCCAACAACAATCAACAAATGACCATTTTGATAGACGCGAGGCGCTCCTGGCAACTGCCCGCGTACACTTACTACTACCGGTATTCCTTTACATAAATGATCGTGTAAGTTGGTAAATGAATTGAGTCGCGTCACCGCAAAAGAGACTGTTCCTTCTGAACGCTCAAATGCATGCGCCATGTTAAAGGGCCAACTGCCATATTTATCTAAGCCCGTGTCTAATGATTTTTCTGCAAAATCTATAGGATCTACCGTACGTGACAACAAGTAGCTGGTTAACATTGCGCACGACGTTGGTGAACACAGGCCATCATTACGTGGATGATTAAGCTCGA
>CAYSAX010000084.1:0-5692 GCA_964429045.1 uncultured Pseudomonadota bacterium | reverse complement strand
CTACGAGCAAGCGCACAAATTTAATCAAACCAAGCAGATTGTTAATTGGATCTTAAGAGATGTAATGGGATATCTCAAAGAACATAAAATTTCTTTAGCTGAATTTAAACTAACATCAGAAAAATTAGCTAAGCTTGTAGCCTTGGTCGAAAAGGGCATAATAAACAATCGTGCTGCGCAAGAAGTATTCCAAGAAATCGCTTTAACCGGTAAAGATCCCGAAGAGATAGTAAAAGAAAAAGGGCTTGAACAGATCGGTTCTGTAGAAGAACTTGAAGGGATTGTTAAAGATTTGCTTGCAGCTAATGCAACCCAAGTTGCTGATTATAAAGCAGGCAATGTGAAACTCTTTGGATTCTTTGTTGGCCAAATGATGCAGAAGACTAAAGGCAAAGGCGATCCGAAAGTTATTCAAGAGTTACTCAAAAAGCATTTAAACTAACCATAAAAGTACGCTTATGAAATTACGTGTATTATTATTTATAAGTTTAATTTATTCATCATCTTTAGAAGCTTGGCCACCTGAAGGAGAAGGATATGACTTAAGCGATGATGAGTACTTACCATATTATGATCCTCCCTTACAAAATTTGTTAGAAACAAATGCAATTTCTAGCGATGTTCCTTTAAACTCTACATCACTCTTATTTGCAGTTCAGAAATAATTTAAAAAATCCAAAACCTATCTTCCCGTTATTGAGAATCTTCTAGAACGTCACGCAGATCCCAACATAGCCAATCATGAGGGAATTACACCATTGATGATAGCTGCTGGTTCAACGCGTACTAAATCAGAAGTAATTGTTGCACAGTTACTTTTTAGAAATGCACAAGTAAATGTATCTGCCAACGATGGAAGCTCTGCGCTATCTCGCGCTAACACAGCTTTGCAAAATGCACAATCAGAAACGCATAAAGCGCGGGCGCAACATATTGTAAATATGTTGCGTATCAAGAGTGCATTAGAGATGCTAATATCCCCCATAAATTATGCTTCGTGAAAAAAATGTAACTTAAAATCATATTTCGGTTATACTAAAACCTCTATTTTTAACGTTATAACTGAAAAAAATTATGAGTAAAATAAAAATATTCGTTCTGTTTTTTACATTGCTTACTTCTTATACCATCAAAGCTAATCCCGGATATGAATTTGAATGCGGTGAGCCAAATCTAGACCATTCTTCACCTCGAAAAAAATATATATGCCAACTTATTGCCCCGCTGGTAAGACGTCACTCAATTGGCACCTATGTAGCTAGTTTACCTGTGCCACCAACCCCTCCTATGCCCATACAGTCTGCATTAAAGAGCCCTACTATTACCCGAAGATCTAAAAGCGCCCAACCCGATTAGCCTATCCAAAATGAATATAAAAAGGCATCTAAGGCCTTTTTAACTATAATGGTCAATTTGACAAAAATTTCTAACTGCATTAGCTTAGAATTAATACTATTAGGGCAACTGATAGCGATGCCCTATCGCCAAGTGGCATCAGTATCGTAGTTGACGCTATCGCAAGCGACTGATTTTCAGTCAATTAACCCCCCTAATACGTGAGTCTTTCTCTATGATTACTTCCTTTAAGGAACTCCCTTTACATCCTCAAATTATTGCTGCTCTTGATAAGTTGGGTATTACTACCCCAACCGACATTCAAAGCAAAGCTATTCCTTTGTTATTAGACCCTAAAAGAGTCGATTTCTGGGGCCAAGCTCAAACCGGAACCGGTAAAACTCTGGCATTTGGAATTCCTCTGGTTCAAGGCATTGATGCCTCAGACAGAAAACTTCAAGCTCTAGTGGTCGCTCCAACCCGAGAACTCGTTGTTCAGATCGTTCAAAGTTTACGTCCTATCGCTTCTCCATTGGGAATCTCCATTGAAGCAGTCTATGGTGGCGCATCTATGAGAGATCAAATGAGCTTCCTCAAAAGAGGCGTTCATATCGTGGTAGGAACCCCAGGCCGTTTAAATGACCATTTAAACCGCAAAACACTCTCTTTAAGCCATTTAAAAACTCTAGTTTTAGATGAAGCAGATATCATGCTTGATATGGGCTTTAAAGAAGAGATGGATCAAATTTTAGAAGCGGCACCTGCTGAACGCCAAATTTGGCTCTTTTCAGCTACCGTTAAACCAGGAATCAATGGTATTATGCGTGAACACATGCGTAATACAGTCAGTGTTACTGCCAATAAACAACAAGCAAGCACTTCTAATACTAAACAGTATTATGTAATGGTTCCGATGAAGAACCGCTTTGAAGCGCTTTGCCGTTTTATTGATAACACTCCCGCATTTTATGGCTTTATTTTCTGCCAAACAAAGATTTTAACTGCAGAACTTGCTGAAAGACTTGCTGCTGCTGGTTACCCTGCAAATGCATTGCATGGTGATATGAGCCAAGGCTTGCGTAATGCTGTAATCAAAAAATTTAAAAATAAAGAATTTAATATTTTAGTTGCAACTGACGTTGCTGCTCGTGGTATTGACGTTTCTGACTTAACACACGTTATAAACTATTCATTACCCAATGATCATGAAAGTTATGTTCACCGTATTGGGCGTACCGGTCGTGCTGGAAAAGAAGGAACAGCAATCAGCTTTATCGGTGGTAAGAATGAGTTACGTCACTTGAAAATGCTTGAACGTAAATTCAAATTAAACATCTTACCTCTTGATGTCCCAAGTACTAAAGATATTCAAAAAGTATACATCAAACGCGCCTACGATTACCTAGAAGGTCTCGCTTCAAAAGGGCAAGAAATGCCAGTTGAAGTTAAAGAAGCAATCCAAAAATACAATAAAGAAGAGTTATTCTCTATTGTTACTGCTTTAGTTGCGGAAAAGTTCTTTGCTCAAACCAAGAAAGAAGAAGCACAATTCAATTCAACTCCTTCTCAGCAATCACATGGTTCAGAGTCCGATGACCAACCATCCCTTCAAGAGATAATGATCAACTTAGGTACCGATGATGGCATTACTCACGAAGATATCGTTGATTTTATTCAACAAGAAGCAGGAATTTCTGAAAGTGACGTTGAAAAACTTAAAGTAATTAAACGCCGCACTTTCATTAAGATTCCAAGCGAAATCGCTGAAGAAGTATTAGGTAAGCTAAAAGGTAAAACTGTTGCTGGGCATAAGGCTCGCATCATTCTTGCTCCTCTTTCTGATGATGATTGGGCATTAAATCCACGCGGCGGTGACCGTCGCGGTGGCTCTGATCGCAGAGGTGGTCGTGGTGAACGCAGTGGTGGCAGACGTGGCGGCGATCGTGATCGCGGTGAACGTTCTGAACGTCGTGGCGGAGACCGCGGTGACGCTGGACGCGGTAGAAGCCGTAGCCGTTACTAAGTTTATAAAACTTAAAGCCCTGTTAGATTAACTAACGGGGCTTTTTTATGCTTTATTTCTAATCCTTTTTTCACTATTAATATCTTGTTATAGTTTTGTTTGAGGGCGGGACTATGAAGGGGATATTGTTGCTCATTTTTCTTATGATCTGTCATCCATTATTTTCAATGGATGATTCTAATATTTTTGATATTGATAGCGATGAACCGAGAGAGTTAAAAGAGATTGCCCAGTCTTTAGAAAGCCCTAGTCAAATAATTGCGCAAGAACAAAAAGAATCTTATCAAAAAAGCAATGATACCCATCAGCAGACAAAATCTAAGCAATCAAAAGATAAGAAAACAATTAAAGAAAAAGTCATCTACAGCTGCAGTTGCGGGGGGTGAATATCAGATCATGGATGGTTCAAAAGACATCAAGCAGGACGCTTTATTGCTAAACATCCAATAATATAGTTTGTTAATTTCTTTTTTTATATTTATATTCTCTATGATTTACGAGGAATAGATATGAAAAAAGCTTATCTTCTTTTAATACTGTGCAGTATACCTTTGCATCCCATGGAGAAAAAAAGTAAAAAACGAAAAACTCCGTCAAAAACTCAAGTAATAGATCTTCGCCACTGTCCTTATTGTGATACTCTTGAAGACAATTTGAGCGATCATATGAGCAATCATCATAAAATCGATCCGGTAGTGCTACCTGAATGTTTAGTAGCAATTACTGCATTTAATGCTATTAAAGATTCTTACTATTCTTTTGCAGATGAACAGTGTATTGACTGCGGTAGATTTTTGAATACGAAAAAAGCTTTAATCAGACATCAAAACAGTAAATATTCTTGCCCTGCCCAAAGAAATTATCGCGTGAATTCTCGTGACTCAGTAGAAAACATCGTCGCTAAAGTAGAAGAAGTAACCGTTAAAAACAAAATCCCATCTACTCCTGCCATAACACGCCCTGCAACGCGCTCATCATCTAGAAAATCTGATGATTCCGATTTTTATGGAGATAATCTACTTAAGGAAATTTGTAACAGAAATAAAAGTTTCCACGAAAGTTAAAATCTTATTAAGACTTATATTGAGTTTCGAAATATTTTTTTAAAGAACCAGATGATGCTTGCAGAGGAGTAGTTTCATAACTTTCTGTTGCCATACTCTGGATAGTTCCATCATTTTTTCTCACCTGTAAAAATTCTTCTATTATTATCTCTTCTTTGGGATGAGCACCTGCTACAATTAAAAATTGTGCGAGTTCTAGGCCACTATCTCCAAAAGAATCATCCCAAGCAGCAGCCAATCCCCATAATGCTTTGCTGGTTAGTTTTGTATCATATTTTTTTGTAGAAAGCTTAAAAACATTGTGCGCATCTTTAAGCATTTTTTTAGTTATAGAGCTTTTTTCATCAGCCAATTTTTCAAGGATCGCAATCCGCTGCATCGCGTAATTTAAGTTGCCTATAAGCGCAAGTAACATAACGTATTTCATCACATCTCCTTATTTCAAAAATTACATTCTTCACTAAAAACTAGTGATTTCCTCTCATTAAAAATACAATTTTTTTTGAACGTTGACAGAACCTATGAATTTCAGATAGGTTTTATCCAATTTGTGGAATTTTCTAAAAAAGGAAGTCAATGAAAAATACTATTCAGTATCATACGATGATTCGTGCTCTTAGAGATTTTTTCCAAGAAAAGAAGGGATTTATTGAAGTTCCGGCACAATCAAGACTTTCTATTTTAGCAGCATGTGAAGATCCTAAAACTATTACTCCGTATACTCTCAATAATGTTGTATGGCCTTTGCCTCAAACAGGACAGATGTGGCTTGAGTATGAGTTGCTAACCAATCCTGACTGGAAAGGATGCTATTGTATTACTACCAGTTATCGTGATGAGCCGGTAATTATTGAAGGCCGTCATTTACGCATTTTTCCTATGTTTGAATTTGAATCTCATGGAACCTTCCACGATTTAAAAAAATTAGAAGAAGAGTTGTTGGTTCATTTAGGATTTGAAGCACCCGTTTCAATCGATTATGAAGGTGCTTGCAAAAAATTTGAGACTTCTACTATCGAAGATGAGCATGAACGCATTCTTTATAAAGAGCTTGGTGCAGCAATAAGCTTAGAAAAATTTCCATCTCGCACTCATCCCTTTTGGAATATGAAATATGGCGGCAATGGCATCTTTAATAAAATCGATATTTTATTACATGGCATGGAAACGATAGGATCTGCTGAACGTGAAACCGATAAACAGATTATGCGCGAACAGTTTTTAGCAATTAAAGATGGCCAATACGCACAGTTACTATTTAACAAATTCC
>CAYSAX010000083.1:0-5715 GCA_964429045.1 uncultured Pseudomonadota bacterium | reverse complement strand
AGAAGAAGCTTTGAAAAATGCAAACTATTGAGCAAAGAAGTAAAAAAGGCCTTTAGCAAAAAGATTTTTTTTGATACGATCAATTATAACCTTTCTTATTACTACGTAAAAAATTTATACCACTCAAAGGATATCCATGAGCAGCTTTAATAGAGTTATTATGGCAGGAAATTTAACGCGTGACCCTGATTATAAACAATTAACATCAGGACAAGCTGTATGCCGTTTAGGTCTTGCATCAAATCGCCAATTTAAAAACAAACAAAGCGGCGATATGATTCAAGAAGTTTGTTACATTGATATCGATGTTTGGGGTCCGCAAGCTGAAAGTTGTCGCCAGTATTTACAAAAAGGCAGACCGATTTTAGTTGAAGGTCGTTTGAAGCTTGATACATGGGATGATGCTAATGGACAAAAACGCAGCAAGCATAGCATTGTTGCTGATCGTGTTGTGTTCTTAGCTTCAAATACACAAGCAGAAGCGGGTGCTGAAGATGAACAACGCCTTGATCCTAATAACCCAATGGAAAAAGAGTTAATGAGTCAGATTGAGCAGATCAAAAGTCGTACTGCATCACGTCCGGCAATGAAGCCTGAATCAAATTTCGAAGCAGCTAAGCCTGCTCCGGTTAAGAAAAAGATGGTGAGTGCTCCGGCAACTGGTGGTGAAATCGATTTTGCAGATGAACCGCCATTTCAAGACGATTTACCTTTCTAAAACATTAAAGCCTGGGAGTCCCCCGGGCTTTTTTTATGCTCTTTATTTTGTTTATTGACAGTTAGAATTTAAATCCTGCACACTGAGAATGAAGATAATTAGGTAGGGGTACATTATGAAGCGTCTTCAGGTAACGGTTTTAATGTTTTTAATGGTGTGTGTGTACGGACAAGAACAGGATAGTTTCTGTTTTCATAATATTTATCCCTTTAACTCATTTAAAAAAGTAGTTGATACGTGTATGCGTACGTATACCGACGTATTAATTTTGCATGATCAGATTGCGCTGCAGCAAAAGTCTGATGAACAGTTAGATTTATTAGTGGGAAGGTTAATGCGGTTGCAAAGCTATATTGAGCAATTAATAAATGCATATCGGACTGAAGCGACTATTTCCATCGATGAATTAGATTATTTATTGCAAATGATCGAGTATTTAGAAATGACAATCGATGAAAATGAATATAAAGCAATAGCGCACGGTCTTAATTGTATTATGCAACGATTAAAAACTGAACTAAAGCAGGCACTGGGCCTGCTTTCATACCGCACTATTAAGAAAGAGCTACTATTCCCGTGTTCGTCCCCAATAATAACAAGCCACTTACACCGATTTGTTTAATCCATAAAATTTCAAAAATATCGGATAAAACAGTATCACTTATCTTTGCATCATTTGGATCATCAATATCCCATTCAATCGTATCAAATGGTAACACAAGCAACTCTTCTGGAATTGTTGAAGAAGTAATGTTTACCTCCGTCATGAGTCGACGAGCACCATCAGACCAGAATGTACTTATAAGAGGAATGGTATCAAACACCGGATTAATTCCTTGTTCAATACTCATAAAAAATGTTGGAACAAAAGCAAAATTAACGGTATCGCTACTTCCATTTAACTGTTGAAAAATCGATTGATCGAAAGTATTTGCACCACGATCTGCAACATGAAATGGCCAAACTGTGGATGGAGAAGCAAGCGGAATGGAAGCATTATCTACCGCTGAGATTCCATTATAAAAGAATGATGTATTGGTAATTTTGAGCCACGCAGCATCGGTTTGATCAATTGCATTTTGTACGCCGCCTAATCGTTTCGATTGAAACAGCCCATTATTAGTTGCGAGCACGATCTGTTCTGTAAGGCCTAAAAAATTAGTTGAAATAATTTGCAAACCACTGAACGCTGAAATAAGACCAAAGATACCTGATCCAGTTTGAGCAATGAGTGTAATATTTCCCGGTGCAAACATTGCGGCGACCGTTGGGGCAAATGGAATACGATATAATGAACTTTGCATAGCGGTGGTTGCTGTTGCGGGTGTTTGTGTGATGATGTACAACATGTTTCCTGTTGTTTTAATATCGACAATTGATCCGGGCAGATTTGGTGCGAGCTGCCAACTACCGGTAGTGAATGGCGCTGCATTTAAATTTCCTAAATTTGCGACATCAAATCCATTACCATTTACGCTAAAAACAAACAACCCATTTTGAGTTCCTGCAAAGAAATAGTTTGTGTTACTGCCGGTTATTTGTCGTGCATATTCAAGTACCGTAACTTGACAGGTGCTATCAGGTAATGGAGAAACAAATAGGTTTCGTGCGAGTGAAAAATCAGTTACCACCGTTTGAGGGCTATTAACAAATACACCAAGTGCTTGGCTTATGCGTGCAAATATTACGCTACTTTCATCATCAACAGCACCAGCAAATAAAGCATATCTACTTTGGTTTGCGCCAAAACCACGCGTTGATTGATCAAGATCTAGAACAGCGCTCGATGCATGTCCATCCAATTGTTGGTTAAGTATTCCGACTAAGGAATTATCTGGTTGATTTCCATCTTTATTATTGTTGTTCCAACCGGTTTGCACAACAACTTCACCTTGCCCATCAACGGCAATTACTTTTCCTAATGCAGCATCGACAGCAAAGTAGCTGACAGCAGTCACATTATTTTGTGATGGGGTATTATATGGAGGTAATGCTTTTTTGGTCCATGGAGTCCAACGAATAATCTTTCCGGTCTCATCAAACATTGCTTGCGAATATAAAATGCCGCTATCGCTGGTTGCAGAAAGGGTATTATTAACTGAAACGTACACGGTATCACCAATTACCTGGATATCATAAATAATATCATTAGGAAAAACAGTAACCGGTCCAGTTCCTACAACAACAGCCTGCTCGTTACTTTGTGGCATTTGTGGTTGGGTGGTTGCCGGTGTTACAAATTTAAAATTACTTAATGCAGAATTTTTATCTGCAATGGTACCTTGCAACACATTTGTTGGATCACCAAGATCAACTAATGGTAATGCAAGAATAGTTCCCCCAAGCGTCGAATTATCCCCATTGCCGCCATTGATAATTAAATAGCTGGGACCGGTGCTTGCATGCATAGTTCTCACTTTATTAATGGTGAGTGTTTGTGGATTTGCACTGAGCACTCCTACCATATTTTGCACATTTTCTAATGCAAATGCAGTATCGGGTGCGATGGGAGTAAAAGTAATAACGCCAGCTTCATCAATTGATGCAGAGATGACTGAGCGAGCGCCTGAATTTAATGCACGTAATCGAGAATTTCCGCCAATAGGGCCGGCTTCTGCAAAGGTATTGATAGGATTAATTTGGTTAGGTTGCTCTACAAGAGGACCCGCATCGCTGAGATTTGTGGGGAAAATACAGGTTGCATTCAATGAGTTAAATATTAACGGAGGTGGACAGTTAATAAAGGTAACACATAAATTATTGGGATTTAAAACTTGTCCTGAAGCACACACAATAGGTTCCGTAGTGCAAGTGCCCAGAATTGGATTGAATATTGTACCGCTTGGACATGCAATACATCCTAAATTTACATCGAATATTTGATTGTTAGCGCAGGGGAAGCAGGTTACTCCGTTTGAATTCCATCCACTCGCGCATAGTTGGCAGGTAAGGACGCTCGGATTAGTATTAAAAAAATAACCAGCGCTGCATGTTACGGATTGGCATGCAAAAGCGGTTGGATTAAATTGTTGGCCCGTTGGACACAGCACACACGCATTTACCGTGCTATCAAAAAATCCGCCCGATGGACAGGTAACACATTCCATGGCAGCAAAATCGGGTTGAAATCCGGTGGGGCAGGTTAATAATGGTCCGGTGTTACACGTACCAGTGCCGACAGGACAAGTGACCCCAACACCCATTGCTCCGGGTGTTTCAACTTGAAGCCCAATGTACAAACGTTGTAATTGATCATCACAATACATATCTATTTTATTGGGAGTAATTTCAGGGGAATCGGTTCCGATAATAATTTCTGGGGTAGTGGGATCTAATTTTTTTGCTTTTATACCGTTATCAGTGGTGTTTGCTGGAACTTGTGTAAGTGATAGATTAGATTGATTAATCGAAACACTGGCAATGCCACCATTACAATCACCAAAATTTCCACCGCATGGTTTTACTGCGGGAAACATATAAAATTGATTTGCTGCAAGCCCTACAATTCCACTCGTACGCGTGCCATTGGCATTTGATGCACCACTGGCATCATTAAGTTCATTAGAACGAGTAACTTTCTTTCCATCTTTAGTGGTTGCGATAACAACTACTGCCGAAAGCGGTACCCCATTTGGAGAAGTAACTACTCCAAGATTTGGATTAGGATTTCCTCGGAACGTAGCTAGTGTTAAAAATTCAACTGCGTCATTACGCGCGAGTGAGCTGGTTCCTATACCCACAAACCGACCACTGTTTCCATATGCGCGTGTGAGTGCTGATAAACCATATTTACCCGCGCCTGCTCCTAATCCAACATAAAAAGTACCGTTAGTTCTATCAAATACCGTTGCTTGAATCGGTTGTGCAAATTCTTGATTGGAGCCTGCTGGATATCCTTGGATGGGAACGATGAACGTTGCTCGCAATAATGGTGTACTGAACAATAACACTAATATCACTAATTTTTTCATTACGTTCCCCTTTTTTTAACGTATCAGAAATTACAGCCGATATTTACCCCAAATTCGATGCCACCAACATTGGTATTAAAAATTCTTTCTCCGCCGATAACGATATTATAGAAAAAACCAAGGTGCGGATACCATGGATGATCGTATGTTGCAAAATCATAATCGAGCATGAGATTGATCGTATGCATTTTCCAGCCTAAAAATTGTTCATCACTGTTTACAATATTCTCGGGGAATATGACACTATCTTCGGGGCAAACATACCATTTATTTTGAGTAGCAAAACTATAACCAGCTAAAAATGAAAGGCCACATAGTACATGATCGGCAATCATGTAAGCGTTTGCTTCCCAAATGGTTCCTGGATGAATGCTTGCCTGGCCTACCGCTAACTTGATAAATCCAGCTTGATTAAAATCAGTTTTTAATCGGGCTAGTCTTGAATCTTTCAAGAAAGGCATAGTACCGATGTGGATCCCTAAAGTAAACCAATCATACCAACCAGCTGCTGCATCAAATGCAATGGGAACTGCATAAAAGCCGTCATAACCATTGGCGATATCAAATGCAACATCGATATCTTTCTTTCTTCCAGTAGGAAACAAGACACCAAAGCGGAATGTGCTATCAAAGTAATCAATCTCTTGGGTCTCTTCATAATTATTAGTCCATCCGCATAAGATACTTAAATCCCCAACGCCGGTTTTGCTAAATGGGGCAGTACTCAGCTGGTATTTATTTAAAATGCTGGGAAATAATGCTAAAAAGCTTTGCCATGCGGGTGTGTCTCTATTAGGACCATTCTCGCAATCTATGGGAGACAGATCAGTTTGTTTTATATCGGTAACTTCTATTTTTCGAACAGGAACATGTCCTTGTATAAAAAATCCACAACCAAAGTTTTGGGTATAGCAAAAATTTGCTTCGACGAGTTTAAATTTACCGCTGAATGAAAGATGTGCAAAACCGTCATTTGCCGGCAAAATAGTTAATTGAGTTAAAATAAGATCGCCGGGATTTGATAAA
>CAYSAX010000082.1:0-5740 GCA_964429045.1 uncultured Pseudomonadota bacterium | reverse complement strand
TGCATGGGTATGTTCCATTGATGGTTATTTTAGGAATAACCGGCATCATTCTATTACGCCAACCGGATTTTGGATTAACCGTTACTCTGATTACTAGTGCATTTGTTTTACTATTTATTGCGCGCATCTATTTAAAATATCTGGGTTTCACTCTTCTGGCATTAATTCCGATTATGATCGGGCTTATTCTTGCAAAATCATATCGCTTAAAACGAATCTTAACCTTTTTAGATCCTTGGTCTGATGCGCAAGGAGCGGGATTTCAGATTATTCAATCACTGATTGCGATCGGCTCAGGTGGTTTTTTTGGTGTTGGCATTGGGCAATCAAAGCAAAAATTCTTCTATCTGCCGATGCAACATACCGATTTTATTTTTTCCATTATCGCAGAAGAAACCGGTTTTTTGGGTGCCTCATTAGTAATTATGCTATTTTTGTTATTTTTATATTTTGGCTTGCGTGTTGCCTGGCAATTATCTGATCGTTTCTGCCTCTATGCAACATTGGGATTTGTCATCGTTATTAGTTTGCAGGCACTGATTAATATTTGTGTAACCACCGGACTAGCGCCCACCAAAGGAATTGGATTACCGTTTATTAGTTATGGAAATACTGCATTGGTCTGCCAAATTCTAATGATCGGCATTATTGTTTCGATGGTATTAAACAACAAAAAAGGCTCTTCTATCTAAAAAAGAGCCTTTTTTATTGAGAGATTATTTATTTTTTCTTGTCAGCAATAAACTTTTCTACTTCTCTTAATTTACGCTCAGCGCTATCTCGTTTGATAACAAGCATGCGCATTGGATCGCGATCGTCACCCTTGCGACTGGTAACACGTTCTCCACGTGATCTTACGCCTACTTTGGATGCTTCCATTTTTTTATTTAATTCAGTAATCTCTTTGTTTAATTCCGCTTTTTCTCGCTCTAATTCTACTAAACTTTTAGAAGCACCAAGAGGAGCCGGTTTAACAGGACGCCAGTCACCTTTATTTGCTTCTGCTTGAGCACCGGGAACTGGAATTGGCTGCATTGCAAAACTCATTCCACTTACTAATAAAAGTATTAATAGTTTTTTCATAAAATACTCCTTTTTATTTTTAATGACTATTGCTCTTTCTAATCAACCAAATACAGCAATAGTAAATCAATATTTTTGAAGTTTTACTTATTTTTTCTCTCTGCTTCTTTTAATAATTTAAGACGCGATAAACGCTGTAATTCTGGTTGCACTTAAAGTTGCCCAGATGTTAATAAGGACAGATGAGGTGAACAAAAATTCTTTAACGACTTTACACTTGCAGAAGTGAGGCGCTGTGAAAAAAGATATGCAGTTACACCGACAGATTTTGTTTTTGAAAACCCAAGAGTTTGGAAGAATTGTTCCATATTTGGCCAAACAATCGCCTCAATGGTAAACTCATGTTTGTCGATTATAGGGACATTCTTTTTTTGTTTTTCGTGTGAATTAATTATATCTGCTAACGCGTACGCTAAAACTACTCGATATGCACTATATTTATCAGCATTTTGTTTATCATATATATCAATACTTTCTATTACCGCTTGGAAAGGGTTTATTCCAGTCTTTTGTAGTTTCAGTTCATCGGTTTTATCAATACCTGCAACATGATAGATCACCGTTGCTAATTTTTCATCGTCCAACAATAAATCAGTTTTTTTTCGATACTGACCAGCGTCTACGGAAATCATTTCATTTACAACTTTTAATGCAGGTTCTTCAATCGGTGCTTCTTGATATTTACGTTTTGCAGCACGAGACATTGAATATATTGCAGGAGTCATCGAAAATAATAAACCGAGCGCAATATAACATATTCTTTTCATAAGAAAACCTTTAACTATGTTGTACAAAATGAGACTACTGTATTCATTTATTGGTTTATAATCAAGAAGGAATTTTATCATTCCTGAAACACTAAATTTTAAATTTCCTTTTTTTGCCTATAAAAATCGTTAGAATATTTTAAAGATAAAATTGAAAGGATAAAAATGCTTGAACAAAATTTACAAAATACTCCGATTGTGCCACCGGCGCTCCAAACAATTGATCCATTAAATGATGGAATTAGCGCAGTACAGCTCATTCGAATCTCTGGATCAGATGTTGATGTGGTAAATGCTGCTCGTGTATCTTATGGCAAATTTACTGATGTATTAACGCCGCGTGATGAAAAACTTATCGGATTTTTGATGGAACATCATCACACAAGCCCGTTTGAACACAATCAACTTTCATTTCGCGTCAAATGTCCAACCTTTGTGATGCGCCAATGGATTCGCCATCGTATGAACTCATACAATGAGATTTCATATCGCTATGTTAAAGCACCGCTTGAATTTTATGTTCCGGCACAATGGCGCTATCAGGATGCACAAAATCGTCAATGCTCGGTCGGCGCATTTGAAGATCAAGCACTTAAAGAGCAATATCTGCAAGCCTTAGAAGTTGCGAAAAACACGTATGAACATTTGCTTGAAAAAGGAGTTGCGCGAGAAATTGCGCGCGGATTGTTGCCGGTTTGCACCTATACTGAATTTATCTTCACCTGCAACTTGCACTCATTAATCAATTTCCTCAAGCTTCGTCTTGATGCGGGTGCACAATGGGAAATTAGAGTATTTGCGCAAGCATTATTAACCTTAGCTCTTCCTCACTTCCCCGTTTCTTTAGGACATTGGAAGCGTATTTATATGCCAGACCTCAAGCTGAATTAACATAATTAAAAATTATGCGACAAGTGCATTGTATAAAAAAAGCTCCTGAAAAAATCAGGAGCTTTTTTTATTTATTATAAGTAAATTATTTCCAACTCATTGCGATATCAACAAGTAAGCGTACGCCATATCCGGTTGCGCTGTGTGGGCGATAGTACGGTAAATCAGGCACATCATATGCAGTACCCGCGATATCTAAATGTACCCATGGAACATCATCAACAAAATGTTGCAAGAATAATGCTGCCGTAATTGCACCTGCGCGATAGGTAGCACTTCCGATATTACTAATGTCAGCAACTTGAGATTTAATTGCCGGTTTAAAATCATCTGAAAGTGGTAACCGCCATACGCGATCCCCGGTGCGATCTGCAGACTCTTCTACCTTTTCAACCAGATCATCATGATTACTCATCAATCCTGCAAAGAAAGGCCCCAGCGCATGTGAACAAGCGCCGGTTAATGTTGCAACATCGATAATCGCATCTGGTTTATAATGTTTTACCGTGTATGAAAGCGCATCAGCTAAAATTAAACGCCCTTCTGCATCGGTATTTTTAATTTCTGCAGTTTTACCATTGTAAAATCTCACGATATCACCCGGCTTAGCTGCTTTACCACTTGGTAAGTTTTCAGATAAAGGAGTAACACCAATAACGTTTACATTTGGTTTCAATTGAGCAATCGATGCCATCGCCGCAATAACCGCAGCCGCACCAGACATATCTTCTTTCATGGTTTCCATCGCATTGGCCGGTTTAATACTCAAACCACCAGAATCGAAGGTGATACCTTTACCAACGAATGCTAGAGTTGGGGCATCTTTTTTACCACATTTATATTCCATGAAAACCAGTTGGCAATCAAGATCGGATCCCGCAGAAACTGCACTCAGTCCGCCCATTCCCATTTTATTAATCTCTTTTTCACTAAATACCGTATATTTAAGACCAAACTCCTTAGAAATTAGTTTTGCTTTGGTCGCTAAATCGGTGGGGAATAAAACCATTGGTGGTAAATCAACCCAATGACGTGCTTTATTAACTGATGTCGCAATGATCTCACCTTTTTTGATGCCCTCTTGCGCTTCTTTTTTATCGGATTGATCAACTAATAAAATAACATCGCGGTCAAAACTTGTTTTTCTTTCTTTATCAGTAATGTATTCATCAAAATGATAATCAGCAATGTTAAGCATCATAGCTGTTTGACCAGCCACAAAACCGATTGGTGCATTTAATAATTGCGCAGAGGGAAGTTCAAACGCAAACGAAGTAACTTTTAAATCTTCGATAATACGAATAAGCTTACCAATCACGCGACGATATGATTCAACATCAATTGAACCTGATTTATTTTTTTTACCAGCGCCAATAAGAATTAAATATTGGATCTTTGATTTATTTGAATAGGGAATAACCACACTGCTTAAGAGATTACCGCTAAAGTGGCGCTCCTTAATCAGATCATGAATTGCCGGAAATGTTTTTGTTAAATATTTAAGCGATGACGTGTCGAAATTTTTTTCTAAAATAATCACCTTCGCTGTTGCAGATGCATCCAGCAAGGATGATGTACCTAATGATATCGAAACCATTATTATCCTTTATGTCAGGAAAAAATGAGTAAGAATTGATAACAAGAGTAAGATATCAGATCTTTGCTAAAAGTTCATCTGCGTCTTCGACAATTTGATCTTTATTAGGTTTACGCGATGAGCTGACAACTGTTTCAATAAATCCACGAATCTCTTTTATGTATTTTTCTGGATTATAAAAATAGGAATCAAAATGTCTTCTTCCATTAGTCAGCCATAATTGCTTATAGGGAGAACCAGATGCCGCATAAATATTTTTTATTGCATCAACCGATATCTTCTCATCGTTTTTGCAATGAATAAAGAAGCAGGGAACTTGAATAGTTTTGATTGATTCGGCAGGACTAATCGGATACATCATGATATCAACATTTTTAGTATCTAATGTTGAAACGGTTTTTAAAATATTTTTAATAAGATTTTGAACGTATGGATGAAACGCATATTTTTGCAATAAACTGCATGCAGGTATCGTAAAATCATACCCAAGAAAGGTAAACTGTAATGATTCTAAACTTTTTTTGATTATATTTTCACTCGAATCAAAGGGACAATCCAAAATCATTGCGGAAAACAATGAATGGTCACGCGCTTGCGCTTCGATCGATGCAACCGCCCCCATAGAAAAACCATACGCAATTATTGGCTTGTCTTTTAAATATGGATGATTCTTAATAAAATGAGCAGCGGTAATTACATCTAAGGATTCATCGCGCCCAAAAGTACACATCTGATCTTCGCAGTTTTCTCCATGCCCTCTAAAATCAAAGGTCATAAAATTATATTTTCCTTGAGGGAACATATGTCTCAAAAAGCCAACATCAAATTTATCACACATAAATCCATGGCAGATCAAAATCGTAGCTTGTGCTTCTGGGTAGTAAACCAACTGGCCATAACGAACAATTTTTTCCTTGCTGCCCTCGGTTTTAGGACAATTAAGCGCAATCTGTTCAATCTTGGCATGAGCTATTTCCTGTTCATTGCGCGAGATAACTCCCCCAAACTGGTTCACCGGAAGATTTAAATTAATGACTGCATCAAATGCAAGCGACTTTTTATGGGCTAATAATGTCTGTTTTCTGCTAACTAAGACCACACCCACTAACAATGCAAGCATGACGCTACTCGCGATCATTTTTAGAACTTGCTTTTTGCCGATCATGGGACCCCTTTTTTTCTTTTATAGATTACTTCTATTAAAAGAGTAGCAAAATAAATTTTCTATCTGCAATGTTTTGGTTATATAAATTAAGAAGCGCATGATTCAGACAACCTTTTATAGGACAACTGAATATGCGCGTCTGTAAAAAAAGCCTTCATATTAGCCTGTTATTACTCTTTTTTTCCCGGAGATTGTCCAACATATTGAGGCGCTAATTCGTGGATCTCATTTTTGCTC
>CAYSAX010000081.1:1379-5843 GCA_964429045.1 uncultured Pseudomonadota bacterium | reverse complement strand
TGGATTTGCGTGCAAAAGCGCGAAAATTAAAAGCTGAACATAATTTACAAATGTTGGTAATCGACTACTTGCAGCTTATTCATTCATCACGCAAACATGAAAATCGCCATCAGGAGGTTTCGGAAATTTCACGTGCACTCAAAGCATTGGCAAAAGAACTTTCTATTCCTATTGTTGCCTTGTCTCAGCTTTCGCGTGCGGTTGATAGCCGTATGGATAAGCGACCGATGCTTTCAGATTTAAGAGAATCGGGTGCGATTGAGCAGGACGCAGATCTTATTATGTTCTTATATCGTGAGAGCGTTTATAATCAAGAGACTGAAAATCCTGCACTTGCAGAACTGATTGTAGGAAAACAAAGAAACGGGCCGACCGGCACCGTTCATCTACATTTTGCTAAAGAGCAAACAACGTTTCAAGATATTGATGATTGATTTGTTGCAGAAGCTGCAGCTTTAGGAATAAAGATGATATCAGCGTTACATTCACGCTCTTGAATAACAATACCACCATGTCTTTTATAAAATGCGATTAATTTAGGAAGCATCAGCTTTTGATCTTCTCCCGCTTTTAGATTAAAGGGAGAAGCCATCCAGGTTACGATTGTACATTTACATTCGGTTAATGTTTGTAATGCAAAAGTTAAAAGTATACTGCCAAATGATTTTTTTCTATGATCCGGTCTAATGTGTAAACTTTCAATGCGTGCAGCATTGGTAGCTTTATTGTAATGAAAATTTACATTTCCAAACTCTATTAATCCGCATTGATCTGCAAGTGTTGCTCTAAAGGAAACGATACCGTTCGATTCATATTCATCAATTTGCAAACTTGGCTCATTTTCAATAGTAGTCACGGGATTTTTTGAAGATTCGATTGTGTCAGCCATCGATTGATAACTTATGAAAAGCGCAATTAAAATTATTGTATTTGAAAATATATGCTTAATTTTCATTATAGACCTACATTTTGTATATAAAAACATCCTGTATTATTAATGTAGCAAAGAGGGTTTGTTTGTCAAAAAAAGGTGGTAATTAGGCATTATCCTTGGTACTATCAGGTCAAAACATTTCAGGTAGTATCAAAAAAGGGGTAATAATGAGGATTTTAGGTATTGATCCGGGGTTTTCTTTCACGGGGTACTCAGTTCTTAAAAAAGAAGGTCCAAGTACGATGTTACTTGATTTTGGGTATTTGAGACTACCGCAATCCAAAAGCCTTCAGGAACGGGTCTCTTTATTTCACGATGCGCTGGATCAAAAAATAAAGCTTTTTGGAATTACCCATCTTGCTATAGAAACCCCATTTTTGGGTAAAAATGCTCAAAACTTCTTAAAACTGGGATATCTAAGGGGCATACTTTATCTTCTTGCCCATAAGAACAATTTAACCCTACTTGAATTTGCACCAACCCAGATAAAGCAAGCATTAACCGGCTATGGTGGTGCTAGCAAAGAGCAAGTAGCCCGCATACTTTTTAAACTATTTCCTACACTTGCCAAGCCCGACAAATATGATGCAACTGATGCCTTAGCAATCAGTTTGTGTGGATTATGGAAAGAAAAATCGGCTTTAACAAAATTTCTTTAAATTCTGTGCCAACCTTCTTCAAGAGCATAGTTTTTAATATCTTTTCTAAGTTTTTCAAAATACTGTTTTTCTTGTGACGTCAATGGCTTATTTTTTTGATCAACGGGGAGGTGTTGTGCTAAGCCGGTTAAGTCTGCGCCTTTTGCTTTAAGTAAATCAACCAAGTTCCATGCGTTATATGATGCTGCCCAAATTATTGGACTAAGGCTGTATTGCTTGTCCTTTTGATTTTTATCCACACCGGAATCAATTAAGAGCCCAATTATTTGCGAAATATTTTGATTGTATGTTTCGCTTGCTTTTAAGTTGTTCTTTTTTATTTCACTAAAAGTTGGACCGTAACTTTTTAGAACATCGGTTATAATATTATTGCCGAGTTTAGCGTCCGCACCATTATGTAATAAAAGGCGAACGATTTGCAGATGACCGTTACGTGCAGCATAAGCCAAAGCTGATGCTCTATTATTATCAAGCGCATTTATATCTGGTAGGTACCCTAAAAGAAATTCTACCATTTTATAGTATCCTTTTTCAGATGCTATCATTAAAATAGTGGGCCTTAGTAATTCTTTATCCGCGCGTTCATTGGCGGAGCCTCCTGCTGAAAGGATCTTTGACATTTGGTCTATTTTTGCATCTTCAGATTTTAATTTATCGTTAATTACACTAATAAGGGTTTGGCTGTAAAATGTGTTTGGTATACAGATACTTAGAAATAGCGAAATACTCATCATTAATTTATTATTCATATATTCCTCTCTGTTATTTCGTTCTGTTCTATTCTCAATAAATTAGTCAGAATTAATCAATATTTTTAGTCAAATAAAAAAATGATTGCTTTGCCAAATGATTATTTTGTAGGCTCCGGGTAAGGGCTAGGGAGTAGGGAACCCAAACTCACTTGCGGTAGGCTTACCAAAAGGAGGCTGGATGAAGTATCATTCACATAATCTTGATTCCAAGATTAGTAAATTACTTTCTTCAAATAATTTTTTAATATCTGAACAGTTAATTATTGAATTACAAGATATTTTTTTAACCAATGGGGTGCATGTAATTGATGTTGAATCTTTGCAAGAGGGACGCATGTTGATTCAAAAGTTCTTGCGCGCATTAAAATGTTACCAATCGGTAGGATGTTTAGCTCAAGATGAGATAACTATTACCAAAGAAATTTTCGATATTCATCATTATTTATTAATGTATGGCTTTTTAGAGAGGAAAAACACCAACGATCTCGAGCGTTTTTTCATTGAAGATTTTAATTTTGATTTTATCTGGATTGAAAGAAAGATAGATGATCAAAGTGAGTGGTCTCTTTACTTTGAACAACGGATTTCGCACTATGATATTGATCAACAGATTCCCATAATTATTTTAATGTATCGCGCATGAAATATTTATATAAACATAGCTTTGGTTATTTAATTGTTATATTTACGAGTGCTTTATTTGCAATAGAAGAACCATTGCAGATTGGCAACTTTGCATTGCCCATTTCGCAACAGCCCAGTCCACTTTTTAGTTTTGGTCAAAATATTGTGGATAAGGGTGATAAGATAGGATATATAAGTCCGATTTTTTTGGCCGGCCATGATACCAAACGATTTTTCTATAATGAATTTTATTTTTTATATGGGATAACAGATCGACTATCAATTTTTGGTTTATTGCCTGCGCCCGTGATTAATAAACAAAATGGCGTGCGCATTTCAGGATTTGGCGATATTATTTTGCAATTAGAGTATTCATTATTTAGTAAACAAAACAGCACATCGATGACTCAAGCAACCATAATTGGGAGTTTATATTTACCAACGGGCATAATGCAAACTGATGAAACTGATATTATTTCTGCCCACGCACCATTTACGGGTAATGGGGCGTTGAGTTTTTTCATTGGAGGAACTTTAAGTCATACAACAATTGATTGGTATAGTTTTACATCAGTTGGTGGGGTGATTACCACTCATGCGGGGCATCGCGGAAAAATTGGAAACTCTTTTTTTTACCAAGCAGGGCTTGGGCATAACTTAGGAAGGTATTGCGATAAAATAATGTTACTGCTATTAGAAGTTGATGGAGTATCGTCAAAAAGAGATATAATTTGTGACGACATAGACTTTGATTCGGGTGGTAATATTGTGTATCTAGGGCCAGCTTTTTATTATTCAAATGAAAATACCATTTTTCAAGCGGGCATTCAGATTCCGGTGATACAAAATTTAAAAGGAGTTCAAGCTAAGAACTCCTTTTTATTATCGGTAAGTTATGCGCATAAGTTTAATGCTAAAATTATTCAGGTATTAATACCCAATCAGCTTCTTTAATTTGATCAACAAGTTCAGTCTTTTGTGCAGTACACAATAAACCACTTAGTTCGGCACTCTTTGATGCAATAGTGCTTTGAAGCGACTTTACTTGAGCATTTAAATCATGAGCCTCTGTATCGGTAGTGCCTTGAAAATATTTTACTTGGTCTTCAATATTCTTATATTTTGTCCAAACGTTGTTTAGCTCGTTGGTCAGATTGCTTATTTGTTCTGCAAACACAGGGTATCTTTGAGCCAATGTTGCAACGTATTGTGAAGATAAATAATCAACGCCATACATGTTACAAGCCAGAAAGCTTAGGATTACCATAAATCGCATATATTTCATAATAATATTTCCTTCTACATACAGCTTAATATGTTCTATAATTCATATTAGCAATTTTTACCGCAATTCAACAGGGTTTGATTAAAGAGCCATATAAATAAGTAACGGCAATGTCTGATAATGCATATTATGTAAAGACTATTTACTCTAAGGGAAAAAAACAAAACAGAAAAAGACTGGCTAAACAAAAGGAAAATTTAGAAAACTAAA
>CAYSAX010000081.1:0-1279 GCA_964429045.1 uncultured Pseudomonadota bacterium | reverse complement strand
AAAAAACAAAACAGAAAAAGACTGGCTAAACAAAAGGAAAATTTAGAAAACTAAACATGGAATTAGTATGCCACGGTTCTTATCAAGAGTCTTCAGGAATATTCTGAACTTCTTCATTGGAAGATACCTTTAATATTGCCGCCGCTTTTAAGGCAGATCCAAGTCTATTGCGACCTTTGGCTTTCTCTATTTGACGGGCCAAGCAAAGCTCTTCATCTATAGTAGCGCTATCTCTTCGGATCACTACCGCAGCAGGCTGAGCAGCCGTCTTGTGCAATCCATTAAAGTATTCTCTGCGTGTATTAACCAGGGAAGTAGTTAAATCTTTACGCGGAGACTTTTCTATGGGAGTCACTTGAACTGTAACCACATCTGTTTCAAAGGAAGATCCAGATGAAGAATTAACAACATAAATTTGTGGCACACCAGATTGTGGTGGTTCTCCACAATACGAATAACTCATTATGAATACAAAACTATACAAAAAATATTTTAAATAATTCATAAGGAACTCCAATTTTTTTATTAAATATAGAATAACTTTGGAAATGAATAATTTTCAATATATTAAATAATGATTATTTTGTTATTAGAAAATACACGAACCAAATAACGCCAATCCTATCGAAGCATTACATCGAACCAATTAACGCAAAAGTTCAGCTGCAATCCCGAAGCATTTGTAACTTATTCCTAAAAAACATAAAGGGGGAAATGCGGCGGTATATTTGCTTAAAGATGGTTTAAAGTAGGCAAAAAATCACGCTGAAAATTAGATTACCTTAATAAAAAAGCCTGCTTAGGTGTTACCTAAACAGGCTTATCATATAATAGCCGAGCTATTTATTTTTTCTTTTTACGGAGCATTGGTAAACCAGTGCGCTTATTTTCAAAAACTTCATAGCCTTTAGGAAGTTCATCCATTGCGCCTTTACCTGCAACGCCCGCAAAATAATAGATACGTTGTTTACGTTTACCCGCTAACATTACTTCTTTAGTGTGAAGATAGTACTGTTTGCCACTTTTTTTCGATTTAACGCCGTATGACATTTTGACTTCCTTTTTTAATATGAGGAGAACGATTTTACTGAAAATCAAACTACTGTGCTGCTTCTTTAAAAGTCAACACTTAAGGTTCAACATATCCTGAAGCACGATTCGGCAATAATTTTCAAAAGAATGAAAATAAAATAAAAAATGGTCAAAAAAAACCATCGCACTGACCGAAATCAATGCGATGGAAAAAAGGAGAGTAGTAATGAAGCCTAAGTTAAATTTA
>CAYSAX010000080.1:0-5926 GCA_964429045.1 uncultured Pseudomonadota bacterium | reverse complement strand
AGAACCATCTTTTGTTGGAACCATTTCTCAATTTCAAGCAAAAATTTCCCCTGCACACAGTCACGTGGGTCAAGGTATGACTTTAGCATTATCAATCACCGGAGAAGGAGATTTTGATGCAATTCCGTTTATTCCACTCACCCATTTTAATGATAATTTTAAATGGTATGAATCAAAACAGCATACACAGTCTGGTAAAGATGGTGAAAAAACACATATCATGGAATATGTAATTCAAGCAACGCAACCGGGAACTTATTCCATTCCTAATCAAGAGCTTTTTTATTTTGATACGAAAGACCGAGCCTATAAGCTCATTAAAACCTTAGAGATTCCCGTCCATATTACTCCGGGCACATCAAAAAGTCGCACCAAAACTATCATTCCTGATGTATCATCAAACAATGAACCACAAGAAGCTGAACAACCAACTTTGATCCTGCACCCAAACTATGAAGATACACCACAATGGTATATTCCATGGTCTTTATATTGGCTGATAATAGCTGGTGTCACATTGTTAGGATCCGCCTGTATTACATTCCCCTACTGGCCATCACTCAAAACATTCAGGAAAAAGAAAAATTCTACCAAATATTTTAAAAAACAGATCTTGCAGATGGCTCAACTGCATAAATATCATTCACTCTATCCGCTATTTACACAATTATGCGCACAACACACTCAAATAAAATCCGAAGAAGTTACTACTGACCATATTAATAATTGGCTTTGCCAATCAGGACTTTCACCTCAATTGCTTCAAGAATGGAACCAATTTTTTCAGGAAGTAACACAATTACGATTTGATCCATCAGATCAACATTATAATTATAATGATCTGGTTAAACGTGCACTATATTGGCTGGATATCTTTGAAAAATTACCCCGAGGAAACTCATGATCTATGCACTTGTATTGATGTTCGCTATCATTCCCTTATATGCAAACAATAAAGAGTTCTTTAACACTGCTAATGAACAGTATGCACAAGGCGATTATGCACAGGCATTAAACACATACCAACAAATTCGCCCTAAAAATTCTTCGGTCTGGAACAATATGGCTAATGCCGCATATAATATTAATGATCATCTTAATGCAGATTTATATTGGTCGCGTGCAGAAAAAAATAGTACTCGGGCAATGATGCAGCAAATAACACACAATCGTTCAGTCGCTCAGCTCCCATTAACTCGAACTTTCTTACACAAAATAATTAATTTTTTTACCCCACTGGGTATTCAGATTTTATTTTTTTGTCTCTTTAGTGTATTTTTTATCTTTGTTGCCCGATATTTGGCACAAAAAAAGTATGGCGCTATATGTTTATTTAGTTTGTTATGCATAACGAGTGGAATGCTTACCCATTATACGTATCGGCACCAAAAAAATAGGTATGGTTTAATTATTGCGGATCAAACAATCGCGCATATTGGACCAGGAACTATGTACCATACTCTGGGACAGATTTGCCAAGGCACACGTGTCTTAGTAGATAAAGAAAAAGATGAATGGAAAAAAATTATCTGGGAAAACAACACTGGTTGGATCCCAAGCACGCAGATAGAAATAATTTGATTGGAGTACAATCATTAAGTATATAAAACACTTAGGAAAAATCGTTGTTGGTACGGCACTGCTTATCATGGCAGGGCTTACTATACTACTCATTGTTGAGTATCGATTCTTCCATGATCAAGCTCAAAAGATGCTCGAAATTAAAGAAGAGTATCGTTCGTACACTTTGGCGGTAAAGAAGATACTTAACGAATATAACGCGATGAAAGAACAGGCCGGTGAAGCTCCTGTTCAGGATCCAGATCCTGAAAAAGATTCTTTTATTATCGTAAATCGTGAACCTGGTTATTTAAAGCAATCGTCGATTAACTATGCTCGCAAACAGAATTTAGAATTTCTTCTTAAAAATATTGATCCTAATGAATGGGTTGATTACAACGATCAGATCAAAAAGAAAAGCACGGCTGTAGTTGCTACCGGCAAGCAAAAACGCAAAACGCGCCGCATAAATAGTGGCCAACAACCTCCTTCGTATTATAAAGAAGCATTTTTAAATGTTCCTAAAGATTTTAATTTTGCATGGCCAATCAATCGCTCGCAATTCTGGTTAAGCTCTTTCTATGGCCCGCGCCGCAAACTGGATAAATCATGGGGCTTTCATCATGGTATTGATATGGCTGCCTGCAAAGGCACTCCTATTGTTGCTGCTGCCGATGGAATCGTTATTGAAGCGCACTTCCATCCGGGTTACGGCAACACCATTTTAATTTCACACAATAGTAAATATAAAACACGCTATGCGCACTTAGATAAGATTTTAGTTTCAGTCGGCCAAAAGCTTGAACAAGGAACGTTAATCGGTAAAGTCGGCGCAACCGGCGCTGTACGCAAGAAAAAAGGAAGAGATGCATCGCACCTTCACTTTGAAATTTATGCACATGGCAAACAAATTAATCCGTTGAGCTTCTTTATTTAAATATGCGTAGAAAAATCTTATTTAGCCTTTTTATCATCTTAAATAGTATGGCTCAAGAAAAAAACAGCTCTGTTCACAAATATCTTGAAGATTTAACACACCATAACCAATTCAATGGCATTGTTTTAATTGCTCACAATAGTGAAATTGTTTTTCATCAAGCTTACGGTCTTGCTAATCATGAATTAAATGTTAAAAATCATGAGCATACTAAATTCCGAATCGCTTCAATCACTAAACAATTTACTGCAGCACTTATTTTAAGATTACAAGAGTTATCCTTGCTTAAAATTGCCGATACGGTAGATCAATATATTCCCGATTATCCCAATGGCAATGCGATTACGTTGCATCATTTATTAAGCCATACCTCAGGCCTGGCGCGCATCCAAGAAATTCCTGATATTAGCAATATATTGCGTATTCCGCATACCAAATGGCAAATGGTTACCCTCTTTAAAGATCGTCACGTAAAGTTTAATCCTAGTAACTTTTATGATTACAGCAACGCTAGCTACTTGCTTTTAACCTATATCATTGAACTGGTAACTAAAAAATCATTTGGACAAGCACTACAGGAACTTATTTTAACTCCAGCCGGCATGCATGAAAGTGGCAGCGATAATAATAGCTTAATTCTTAAAGATCGCGCATCAGGATATTGCTTAGCTGAAGATCAATTGCAGAATGCTCCCTACATTGATATGGCACTTTGTGGCGGATCAGGTGGCATGTATGCAACTGCGCATGATTTATATCTTTGGAATCAAGCCCTCTATTCTGGCAAAATCATTAATCAAAACTCTTTATCACAAATGCTTTCCCCGCACACTCAATCGCTGGCGGCATTTGAAGGCTGCATTGGCTGGGATCTATCCTATGCGCAATATGGCTATGGAATGCGCGTAGGTACGTTAGCAAATGGCAATCATTTTAGTAGCCATGAAGGCATATTTAATGGATTTTACTCGAACCTGCTTCATATTTTTGAATCAAATACCGATATTATTATTTTGAGCAATTTCCAACACGCTCCCATAAAAGATATTACTGATCGATTGTTAATTACGTTAACACATCTAAAATCGGCTGATCTTTCCATCCTTGATAATCAAAGTGCCACCATTCGCATTTGATTACTTTAAATCCATGTTTAGTCATCGCTTCGATTAAAATAGCGCGATTTCCTTTCGCCACTTCATCCGCATCGGGACATTCACTCCATGCGTGGGGAGAAAAATCATCAAAACCGGTCGGCATATGAAGCTCTTTACCATTCTTATCAACGAGTGTTACATCAACAGACCATCCACGCGTATGTCTGCCCCCTTCGGTATACGGATTGCTCACGTATTGGCTACGTTCTTTTTCATCAGGATATTTCTCGGCACAGATGTCCCACAACTTAATTTGGCAGGATTTCGGACGATATGCATCCCAAACTTTTAATCCTAATTGTTCAGCCTGTAGATATTTTTGCACCAATACCAGTGCTTGTGCGGGTTCTTTTGCCAGCATACATTTTAAAGATACCGGATAGACTTCTTTTTTAGTAAAATTATTTTTGGTCGCATAAGGCATTTCAATTAAAATCGATGGATCCAGTTTCTTTATTTCAATCAGTTCTACTTTTGGTTGCATTCCAGACAAAGAAGTAATTCCGAACATTAAAACAACTATTTTTTTCATAGTATCCTCTTTCATACTTGATATCTTTCATTCATTATCGACAAAAAAATTTTAATTTTGAATACTTGTGCATTAATCAATGTTGCAAAAGGATTACTACGATGCTCATTACTTTGATTACTCTAATTATTAGTATTCTGTTTTCATTATTATCAACGGTCGTTATCGGATACATTGCATTAGCAACACCTATTGGCCCGTGGATGGAGATGACCCTTGTTTTATTAGGTACTCTATTTTTTAATCTTATTTTTTCAAAAGTTTCTCAAGCACATAAAGTTCAAGCACTTGCATTTTCAACAGCAGCCGGCGGAATTGCCGGTGCGGTTGCCATGGCGTGTGCCTTTTCATTTCCAACCCTTTATTTTTTAGATCCCAATCTTTTTAATACCTGGATGAGTAATCCATTTACCTTCATTGCATTACTTGCAGCGCTGGTTATTGCTGCCGGAAGCTTTGGGATTGCCATTGGCATGTGGTGCCAAACATCGCTCATGCAAAATCCCGATATGGTCTTTCCGATTGGCCAGATGGTTTATAATATGATTGCCATCCAAAATCAAACTAAAAAAGCGATTCAATTAGCCCTGGGTGCAGCAAGTGCTCTGTTCTATTGTTTAGTCCAAACATTTACTGCGCTAATGCCTGCGCGTCTTACTTTGTTACCCGCATACCATTTAGCTGCATTTGATATACCACTAGTTACCACTAGAACCGATATGATTCCCATGTTTTGGGCAATTGGATTTACCACCGGCCATGTAATAGCAATTCCCTTATTAGTTGCCGTAATTACACGCATTTTCTTAGTTGATCCAATACATCATTTTTGGTTTGCAAGCCTTTCGAGTACCGATTATATTCTGGCCTTTGGTGCAGGCATGGCAATTCAAGGCGCACTCTTAGGATTGATTGATATTCCCAAAATATTAAAAAAATCATTTAAAAATCTATTTGCCTCAACCCAATCTAATCAAACAGCATCTAAAAAAACTAAAGGTTACTTGCTGCTCATACTACTTTCACTCATTTTCTTAACCTATTTTTCTTTTTCTATTCCTGCACAAGTATATTTATTACTTTGCACTGCATTATGTACGTACCAGTTACTCGTGATTGCTGGTCGCTTAGGAATTGCACCCTTGGGCCGCTTTGCAACCTTTGTGATGGTTCCTGGACTCATTTTGTTTGGATTTAATGCAATGCAAGTTACCATCGTTGCAACCTTTGTAGAAATTGCCGGAGTAGTTGCCGTTGATATGATGTTTGGCCAAAAAGTAGCGCAACTTGCCGATATTAGTAAGAAAAAAATGTTGGTATATCAATGGTTAGGCCTTTTAGTAAGCTCATTTGCGATTGGTGTCATTTTTTTACTACTCATTAATCATTTTGGATTAGGATCACCAGAACTCATTGCTTCGCGCGCACAAAGCAGAGCCGTATTAGTGCATGCATTTAATTTTAACTATTGGGTAATGATTCTTGGATTTATTTTTAGCTATAGCTTGAAATTTATCGGTGTTAATCCTACCCTCGTATTTGGTGGACTTTTAATGGGGCTCGATACTTCATTAATGCTTATTGCGGGCGGGTTATCAACCTACTTAGTTACCGATAAAGAAGAGCATTATCCCTTTTGGTCTGGCGTATATGCAACCAATTCACTCTGGATATTTATAAAAATGTTATTTTAGGAAAAAAATGAAATTAAAATTTTTGATGATCGGTTTATTATTCCTT
>CAYSAX010000079.1:0-5940 GCA_964429045.1 uncultured Pseudomonadota bacterium | reverse complement strand
AAGTACTTCAACAGTAACCATATCATCGACTTTATAGTCACGTAAGAAGGTACGTTGCTTCTCTCTTGGAATATTTGAAACGTGTACCAATCCATCAAGGCCTGGAACTAATTCAACAAACAATCCGAAGTCTGCAAGACGTTTAATCTTACCATGATAAATAGTTCCTGAATCAATTTGACCACCCAAGGTTTTAACCCAGTTGATAGCCATTTGAATATCAGCATCTGGTGCACCAAAGATTTTTACTAAACCATCTTCATCAATATCAATGCTGGTCTTAGTTTTGGCGATAATTTCACGAATTACTTTACCACCAGTACCGATAATAGCACCGATCTTATCTTGAGGAACTTTAACCGTAACCAATTTAGGAACTAATGGAGAAAGTTCAAGAGCAGGAGCATTCATACATTTCTTCATTTCGCCTAAAATGTGCATACGACCATTTTTAGCTTGTGCTAATGCTGCTTCAAAGATATCACGTGATAAGCCACCTTTATATTTGATGTCCATTTGGATAGCGGTAATACCATTGCTGGTACCGGTAACCTTAAAGTCCATCAAACCAAACGCATCTTCAAATCCTGAGATATCTGAAAGCACGGTAAATTTACCTGAAGTACTTTTTAGAAGTCCCATAGCAATACCGCTGACCATACCTTTAATCGGTACGCCTGCTTGCATTAATGCCATGGTGGTACCACAAACGGTAGCCATTGACGTTGAACCATCAGATTCTAACATATCAGCAACTACACGGATGGTGTACGGGAAATCTTTATTAGCGGGAAGCACACGGCGTATTGCTGAAGCAGCCAAATAACCATGACCAACCTCTCTACGACCCGGGCCTCTCATAGGACGAACTTCACCCACTGAGAATGGAGGGAAGTTATAGTGAAGCATAAAGGTACCTTCTGGCTCGTATTCCATTATGCTTTCGATTTTTTGTTCATCATCGCCACCACCCAGAGTCGCCGTTACTAAGGCTTGTGTTCTGCCGCGTGTAAAGAGCGCAGATCCGTGAGTGCATGGTAACAGACCAACTTCAACTGAAATAGGACGTACTTGATCGAATGCACGACCATCAATACGTTTTTCAAGTGAGAAGATAAGTTCTGTAAACTTAACTTGCATCGATTGATCAAGAATAAAGTCGATAACTTTTTTAGTTTCAGCAGATTCGCCAATTTCATCTTTGAAGAGTTCATTGAAAGAATCTCTGATTTTATCTAACTGTTCATTGCGTTGAATTTTATCAGGAAGATTAACACTCTTAATCAAGTCATCGGTTAAGAATGAATCCATACGGCCTTGCCATACATTCCAGTTATATTTATCTTCGATCTCTTCTTGTGCAACGCCAACTTCAGCTTGGATCTCTTTTTGCCATTTAACTAAAATTTTAATTTTTTCATGTGCTAAGAAAAGAGCATCTACAAATTCTGCTTCAGAAATTTCAGCAGAAGATCCTTCAACCATGCAAATACCTTCATCGGTACCCGCAACAACTAAACGAGCGTCAGCTTTCAAGGTATCTGAAAATTTAGGATTTGAAATCCATTTTCCATCCAAACGAACAATTTCAACAGCGCCAACAGGTCCTAAGAATGGAATCTTAGAGATAGTAAGTGCGATTGAACTTGCGTTCATACCTAATACATTGGGCGCATGCTCTTTATTAACTGAGTATGCGGTTGTAATAAGTTGCAATTGATCAAAATATTGTACGGGAAATAATGGACGAATAGCGCGATCAATAAAACGACCGGTTAATACTTCACGATCGGTTGATTTACCTTCGCGTTTAAAATAACCACCGGGAATTTTACCTACTGCTGAAAACTGTTCACGATAATCAACCGTTAATGGTAAAAATCCTGGGAAATCTTTTGATGGCGCTGATACTACAGTAGCCAATACTACTGTTCCACCTTGGGTAAGCCATGCAGCTCCATCGGCTTGCCGTGCAAATTTTCCTATTTCAACTTCATAACCGAATTCCGGCAAACTAAATTTTCTTACCATTCTTAAAACCTAACGAATAAAATTATCGGAACTACTTATTTACGTAATCCGAGACGATTTACGACTTCTTTATATTGAACCAAATCTTGCTTCTTTAGATAGCCTAAGAAGGTACGTCTTTTAGCAACTGCTTGCAAAAGACCTCTTTTTGAAGAAACATCCTTAGGATTTTTTTCCATATGTGCGGATACTTCTTTGATTTTATCGGTCAATAAAGCGATTTGAACTCTTACTGAACCTGTATCATTATCTGTTTGTTGAAATTCTTTAATTAATTGTGTTTTTTTGTTCATATCTGATGACATTTTAACCCTTGCATATAAATCTATTTCTTCTTATATTACCACATTTTTGCTTTATAGGAACCTATGTTATGGTAGGCGCGAGCGGGATTGAACCGCTGACCCTTGCTACGTCAAAGCAATGCTCTACCACTGAGCTACGCGCCTCCGTTAACTTATTCCTGATTCTTTCTTAAATCTTGCCGTTCACGCATTTCTTCTTCCTGTGCCTGTTTTTCCAAATCAGAGACATCATCTCCAAGATACAGTTTTCTAAATGATGGCAAACCGGTACCTGCTGGTATTAATTTACCAACAATCACGTTTTCCTTCAAACCATATAGATGATCAACGGCACCTGAAATTGCTGCTTCTGATAAAATACGGGTCGTTTCTTGGAATGAAGCTGCAGAAATAAAGCTTTCGGTTCCTAAAGAAGCTTGGGTAATACCCATAAGAATCGGTTTAGCTGTTGCTACACGTTTACCTTCAGCCTTAATCAGTGAGTTCACCATTTTAAAGTGAACACGATCAACACGATCGCCAATTAAGAAATCAGTATCGCCTGCGTCAACTACACGGACTTTACGTAACATTTGACGAACAATCAATTCAATGTGACGGTCGTTAATTCCGATCCCTTGTAAGAGGTAAATCTGCTGAATTTGATCAACTAAGTAACGTTGAACCATATCAGGCCCCATGATACGTAAAATATCATGTAACACTGGTGATCCTGAACTGAGTGGATCTCCGGCATTTACTTTTTCACCGTTTACCACACTTAACTGCTTACCACGTGGAATAGCATAGTCGATTGATTGAGACCCGTTAGAAACGGTCACTTTTCTCATACCACGCTGTAATCCACCGATAGTCACTTCACCATCAATATCCGAAATAATAGCCGGATCTTTAGGCATACGTGCTTCAAATAATTCAGCAATACGTGGTAAACCGCCGGTAATATCCTTAATTCGTGAAGCTTCACGAGGAATCTTAATCAAGACGTCACCAACTTCTAAAGTCTGGCCTTCGCTTACTAATAAGTAAGAACCAGCAGGTAAGAAGTAGGTTGCTTCTTCGTTTCCTTCAAAATCTTCAATACCAAGAGCAGGTTGATATTTTTCAGCTTTATGGTCTAAAAGTACATACGCTGATTTATTCGTTTTTTCATCAAAACGTTCTTGGATAGTAATATTTTCTACTAAGTCGATAAACTTAACACGGCCCGCTCTTTCAGTGAGCAATACCTTATTGTTAGGATCCCACTCAACAAGCTTGGTACCTATTTTTACTGGTTGTTTATCTTGTACAAGTATCGTTGAACCATATTCTAAATCGTGGTTTTGTAATTCACGACCATCTGGAGAGATAATGAATAAGCGCGCTTTACGGCTCATTACAATAGACTGACCATGACGGTTTTTAACGGTACGAACGCCACGCCATTCAATAACACCTTCGTGCTTTGCAGTATAGAATGGTTGTTCAGTCATACCACTGGCAGTACCCCCGATGTGGAAGGTTCTCATGGTAAGCTGTGTACCTGGTTCCCCGATCGATTGCGCAGCAATAACACCAACAGTAGTACCAACGTCTGCAATATGACCTTTAGATAAGTCAAATCCGTAACATTGTGCACATACGCCACGTTTAGCTTGGCATGTTAATACCGATCTTACTAAGAGGCTTGAAACTGCTGAATCTGCAAGGCGTGCAATATCTTCACGACCAATCAAATGGCCTTGTTTATAGATAAGTTCGCCTGAGATTGGATCTTTAACATCAGCTGCAACAACACGACCTAATGAACGATTTACCAATTGAGAAATAACGTCTCCAGACTCTTTCAAGTCTTCGATTTCGATATATCCCAATGTTTGGCAATCATCCATAGCGATGATCACGTCTTGAGCTACGTCAACTAAACGACGTGTTAAATAACCGGAGTTTGCAGTTTTCAATGCAGTATCCGCTTGACCCTTACGAGCACCGTGAGTTGAAATAAAGTATTCAAACACACTTAAGCCGTCTTTAAAGTTACTTTTAACCGGAGTTTCCATAATTTCGCCGGTCGGTTTTGCCATCAATCCACGCATACCAGTCAACTGTTTAATCTGATCCTTAGATCCACGAGCGCCTGATTCAAGCATCATGAAAATAGGGTTAAACGGTTTGAACTGTTTGCTATCATTGTTATAGGCCTCTTGATCTTGTCTTTCAAGAGTTTTCATCATCTCAGTAGCTACTTCAGATGTTGCATGTTCCCATATGTTGAGGACCTTATTAAGACGCTCACCATTAGTAATTACACCATCCATATAAAGTTCTTCAATACGTTGAACTTCTTTATCAGCTTTTTTGACGATGTCGTATTTTTGTTCAGGAACGATTAAATCGCGCAATGAACATGAAATACCGCCGACGGTAGAATAATAGAAACCAAGTTTCTTAATTTTATCGAGTACTTCAACCGCTGATTTACTACCAAATGCGTAATAAATTTTTTCAATTAAGCGGGTCAAGTCACTCTTTTTCATGATTTTGTTAATCCAACCAAAGTCAGTTTCCGCTGGAAGCGCTTCGAAAAGGATTACACGTCCAACGGTAGTCTGAGTGATTTCTTTGCTGCCTGGTAAACGAACACCAATTTTTGCATGCAATGAAATCTGACCACATTGGAACGCAGTTATAACTTCTGCAATATTAGAGAAGGTTAGACCTTCGCCTTGTGCTCCTAAACGAATCTTTGTCATATAGTGCAATCCAAGAACCATGTCCTGAGAAGGAACAGTTACGGGACGACCATTTGAGGGAGAAAGAATGTTATTGGTTGCCAAGATTAATGTCTTACACTCTTCTTGAGCTTTTTTGCTCAAAGGAATATGAACCGCCATCTGGTCACCGTCAAAGTCAGCGTTGAATGCCGCGCAAACGAGGGGGTGAATTTTAATGGCTTTTCCATCTACCAATATTGGATAGAAAGCTTGAATACCTAAACGGTGCAATGTTGGTGCACGGTTTAAGAGAATCGGACGATTTTTTACGACCTCTTCAAGTACATCCCATACTTCAGGAGCAAGTTCTTCAACCATACGTTTTGCAACGCGTAAGTTAGCAGCAACTTCACGCTCAATTAAGCCTGCAAAAACATAGGGCTTAAAGAGTTCAAGTGCCATAACTTTTGGAATACCGCAGCGATCCATCTTCAATTCAGGATCAACTACGATCACCGAACGACCTGAGTAATCAACACGACGACCTAACAAGTTCTGTCTAAAACGACCTTGTTTACCGCGTAACATTTCACTGAGTGATTTTAATGCACGACGATTTGAACCACGTACCGGTTGACCGCGACGACCGTTATCGATCAAAGCATCAACAGATTCTTGGAGCATACGCTTTTCGTTTTTGATAATTACCGAAGGCGCTTCAATCTCAAGCAAACGTTGCAAACGAATGTTTCTATTTAACACACGGCGATACAGTTCGTTTAAATCTGAACTTGCAAATCTACCACCTTCTAACGGCACTAATGGACGAAGATCGGGTGGTAAAACCGGTAAGATAGAGAGCATCATCCACTCAGGGCGCATGTTGCCATGCAATAGTCCTGAGAAGA
>CAYSAX010000078.1:0-5950 GCA_964429045.1 uncultured Pseudomonadota bacterium | reverse complement strand
TGTTTTACAACCTCATCATGAACTAAACTTAAAAGTTCTTGCGCGCGCGGTTGTAAAATTGAGACTAAATCTGAAACATGAACTAATTGTGTTTCATCGCCATGAGCAGTATGGATTTCAATCGTATGATCATGTTCGAGCATCTCCATTGATGCTAAACCGTATTCTTTTTTAACGCGTTCTGCATCTTTGAGTGTAGTGCGTAATCCCACCGCAACATCATTGGTAAAATGATTTCCCGCAACGGGTAACACAAACGTATGACGAATATTACCATTTTGATAAATCGCCAAATCTGAAGTTCCGCCACCAATATCAAGCATCGCAACGCCCAACTCACGTTCATCATCAGAAAGCACTGCATCTGCTGACGCTAATTGCTCTAAGATAATGTCAGTAACTTTTACGCCCGCCATTTCACAGCATTTGACTAAGTTTTGAACAGAAGCAATTGCACCCATAATGATATGCGCTTGTACTTCTAAACGAATCCCATGCATTCCAACCGGATTTTGTACTTTATCACGCGCATCAATAATAAAAAATTGAGGCAACACATGAAGTACTTGCATACCTTCAGGAATTGCAAATGCACGCGCTGCATTCATCACGTTTGCAACATCAGAATCTTTAACTTGCCCATTTTTTATTGCAACCATGCCCGAAGAGTTAGTTGATTGAATATGCCCGCCCGAGATTCCGATTGCAACCGTATTGATGGTTACATTTGCCATCAACTCAGCCTCTTTAATGGCAGCTTTGATTGATGCAATTGTTTTTTGCATATCAACCACTACCCCTTTACGCAATCCATCTGAGGGAGATTTTCCAACTCCTAAGATCTCAACATGATCTTTATCTAACATATGAGCTACTAAAACACATATTTTAGTAGTACCCACATCGATTGAAACGACAACTCTATCCGTAAAAACTTTAGCCATGACATGCCCCCCCTTTTTGCGAGCACACGATTATTTGTTTCTCAAACCGTATGTCAGCACTATAACAAACCGATCGCGCCGTCCCTTGCATCGATCTTAAACGTTCATCAATAATACGCTGACACATTCCCTTTATCTCATCATTAATCGGCGTAAATACACTGCATATTATTTTTTTATGCTGATCAATTTTATCCGCCATTACAATTTCATAATCATCGTGTAAACAAATGGTATATTCTTGCACCAGCGATGGATCTAAATGTAAGAGCCATGATTTGCATTGATCCGAAATTTCACCTTGCTGCGCAATACTAATGTGTGGCAACTGTTCAACAACTTCTTTATAAAAATAATCGGCTTTTACTAGTTTCCCGGAACGCAATAGCACCGTATCCTCTGCAATACGAAGATATGGATTTGATTTATTAATACGCACATGAACCGTTTTATCCGGAGTCAATTGCACATTAATATCACCAGCAGCCGGACAAACTTTTTGAATTGCATGAGGTATCGCGGCAAGCGGACCTAAATAAGAACTTTTTACTGCATCTTTAATCGCTTGCTTAGTAGTAGGTGATAATTCTGAGTCAAAAGAAAAAGAACAACGGGAAGGAGTAAAAATAACTCCCTTGAGTTTGTACATTCCTGCTGCACAAACAATCACTAGAAACGTATATACGAATTTTTTAGAATTACGTCCCTTCATTCTATCCCCTTACAACCTAAAGAATGCGCGCCGCGCAATCGTTCTTCTCTTTTCTATCTTTTTCTTGATTCAATAGTCAATAATTTTTAAATTTTAGTTATTTTATTATCGAATATGATAGAAAATTATAAAAGCGTCTTAAAGAAAAAAAAGCACTGAAATTTCTTTCGGTGCTTTTTATGAAGTAAATTAATAATAATATTCGGTGTTACTCTTTTATCCCCGCTTCTTTTTTATCAAAAAGATCGCGTAAATCTCCCTGTGCAATGCAAAAGGTAGACTCTTTTTTTAACTTTGCAGCACGCCCTAAAGGAGCCGCCCCTGTTTCATTTAAAGGTCCGGCAGAGGGTATGGCTATATCTTGTTTATATTTTATTTTCGCTCCAGCCTCAATAAGAATACGAGCAAACATGAGCTCATCTTTAAGACTTCCGAAATTAACACTTTTTTTTGCCAATCCCAAAAGAGCTCTATTTAAGAAAACATACGCAGCAGTACTGCGTAAGCCTTCTAATTCTGATATTAAACCAGCTATTTCTTCTGGCGTTAATTTTTTATGCTGAAATTCTTCGGTGGTAAATGAACACAAAATTTCTTCATGTCTTTGTTCACGCGCAATTTGCAATTGCCATTTATTTGTATCCATTGCATTAAGAGAACCAACCAAAAACATTAAGATAAATGCTACTTTATTCATGCAAATTCCGGATGTTAAATTTTTTGTTGTTGAGTCCCAATCAAGAATAATAAAATTCCTGCTGCAACAGATGCATTATAAGAAACATCAGCTGTTTTTTGAGGCAAGGTAACTTGAGTTCCCGTCTTTAATAATGCTGGCTGGATTCCTTCACCTTCATAGCCAATTATCAGGCATAATGGCGATTGATATTCTATTTCTAATGCACTTTTGCCACCAAATGCTGCCAAATAAATCGCATATCCTGCTTCTTTAAGAACTTGGACAGCAGCAGGTGCAGTTGGGACTACCATGATTTCTAAATGCTCTGCCAAGCCCGCTGAAGATTTAAAGGCTGCTGCGTTTAATGGGGCTGCAAAACGATCAATAAGAATCACTCCATCGGCTCCCGTGCAATAGGTTGAGCGCAAGATTGCTCCTACGTTGCGCGGATCTTGAATACCATCTAAAAGAACTAAGAATTTCTGGCGAGTTGGGTCAAATGGTTTGCTGCGGAATGGAAAATGCTGTACCCATGCCACGATTCCTTGATGATCAGTAGTTTTTGCCATATTGGTCAAAACATCACGTGAAACATATTGGATCTGAATCGGGCGTTCTGGAAAAAGTTTTTCAATCTTACTCCATGCCTTTGGGGTTGGACGCGTGGTATAAATTGAAATTACTTTACGGCGCCTCGCTTTAAGTACTTCAATTAAAGGGTTAACTCCGTAAATTAACTCGCCTTGGGGCTTATTCTTTTTTTCCATTTGCAGACTTTTAGTTAAATATTGAAAGGGGGTATCACTATTACTATAGTATATTTGGGCCTTTTGGCCAACTTTGCATTGCCATAAAGCCTAATCTCCGGTAATTTTATTAAGAATGGTAGTCTTACTAGATCCCTTAATAAAGTCACTTTTTTATGAAAATATCTGCGTTTAGTCTTTTGTTTATTGTTTGTTCAACTATTGCCCAAAATCCGGCACTTTCCCCCTACGAACAGCGCGATCTTCAGCTTTTTACTACATACCAGGCTGAGCCTGGCTTAATTGCTGCTATCGATCGCACTAGCACCAGCATGGGAAAACAATATTTAACCGAGCAACTGGCCCATCCATTAGTGAGCACCAATTCACTTCTCGAGCGTCAAGAAGCGGTGAAGTTTATATTGGCAAACACAGAAGTTTTTGAGGATTTAAAAAATGAACTTAAATCTTTTGCTCGATATGAAGGCAGTCTAACCTCCAGCGGTTCAGATGCCGATTCTATCTGCTCAAGCGTTATTGGGAACTTCTTTTTTAAAAGCAAGTATCTGGCCTGGCTTAATAAGTATCCTGCCGGCCTTGAATTAGGGCAAGCAGCGCATGTAGCCAATCTTTCCTTTCCGCTGGTTGAACATCTGATTATTCATTTTTTACTTTCAGAAAAGTTAAAATCAAGCCTGGGTATTGAATGTGGCCATCATCATCATGGCGGAGCATGCGATCATAGTCACGGATCTACCGGCGCAATTGCTGCCTATAACCTTTACAACCTCTTTCATACTGGCATCCATATTGCCGGAGCTAAGGGACTTATTGATCATGTACGCCAACAATCACACGTGATTAAATCAATTCAGCAAGATCTTATCAATCTTAATAAAGCACTTGATCATGCATATGCAATTACCAATGTTTTACGTCGCAACCCCCAACTTAAAAAGAACGTAACCTATGCACATGGGCTGGAAAATTTATTTGCCAAAGATGGGGAAAAATCTGCACAATTACGCGAATTTTTATCACTTATGGAAAAAAATACTTTCCAAGATGAACCTTCATTTTTCTCACGAATGGGAAACATCTTGAGAGCATATGCACTTTCAAAAGAGATACACGCTGAACTTAAACAAGATTTGGCGGCTCTGGCTCATCTTGATTTTTTACTCAATATCGCTCAGTTAGTTAAAGCCTTTCAAGGAACCGAAACTCCCTACAACTTCGCACAATACACCACTGAAACAGCCCAATTATCGATAGAAGGTTTTTGGAATCCACTCTTGCAAAATATGCAACCGATTAGTCAACGCATGAACTTAGGAAATCATAACCCAACCGTCGCGATCGTTACTGGCCCCAATAAAGCCGGAAAATCAACCAGCTTACAAGCTATTTCACTTGCAACATTACTTGCACAAACACTAACCATTGTTCCCGCGCAAGACATGCGCATGAGCCCTTTCGCCTTTTACAGAACCGGATTTAATATGCCTGGTCGCGTAAATCAAGGACAGTCATTATTCAGCGCCTCGTTGGATTTTGCTAACGAGATCATCCAAACGGCAAAACACAATCCTAATCAACCGATCTTTATTGCCATTGATGAACTCTTTAATAGCACCGCATTTGATCAAGGCACCGCAATTGCACAGCGGTTCTGCCAAGAATTAAGTTCATTACCAAACTGCATCTGCTTAATGGCAACCCACTTTAATGATTTAACTAAATTGGAAACCCAAAAGCCCCAGCAGTTCAAGAATTTTAAAGCTGAATTGGCAACCAACACTGATTTGCGTTCACGCTATATTTTAAGCCCGGGCATTAGTGAAGCCCGCAATGTTTTGCAGTTGATTGATCAAGATAATAGCGGCATTAGATTAGCCTAATTTTATTTTGCGGAAAAAAAGCTCCGAATATCTTGAGGTAACATTTCAGGCTTCTCGATCGTGCAAATAATAAATTTATTGCGTTCGCGACATTCTTTTAAAAAGTTTTTGAACGTTGAGACGTGCTCTTTTTCGCAAAGACACTCAATGTTATCTAAAACTATAATATGCTGATCATAACTTCTGTTTTTTATTTTAGATAAAGCTATACGAACAGTACTCTCATAAGGATCCATAAGAAATATAGTGCTTACAAACGTATAAAATTTTCCGGCTTCCTGAGCCAATACTTGCGCGATTGTGGTCTTTCCAGTACCTGTTTTGCCATATAAAAGCAAGCAATTATCAGCCATCGAATTAAAGCAATTAGTGCTTCTGATCTTTTGCAAAATCTGTGTTATTGCAGGATTAACATTCTCCAAAACTGTCTTGCGAAAGTTCTCAGAATGATATTTAGCATTATCCTCTATTACTTTTTTCCAATTTATATTGGGATTTTTTATTGCTTTATAAGGTTTCGGAGCCATAGGCTTTGGCATATTCATTGCTACTGAATAATTTAATGAACTAAGAATAAGCCCTAAACTTGCAATAATTCTATTTTGTTTAAGCATAATAACCTTTGTTGTATAAAGTGTTTTTGATATTTTAACAAATAAATAAAACACTGGGTAATTTCTCTGTTAATTTTCTTTGCATATTTGATAGCGTAAAATAAAAAGATAAATATGAATAAGAAAAAAATTGGTATTATTGGATCTGGCGCTGCCGGAATGACTAGCGCATGGCTACTCGATCAAGAGCATGAGATTATTCTTTTTGAACAAGAGCCTACACTGGGCGGACATGCGTGCAGTATTCCTATTACCTTACACAATTCAACGATCGTTGTTGAAGCTGGGGCAGAATTTTTCTCCGACCAAATGTTTTCCGAATTTAATAAGCTGTTAAGAATTTTAGAAATTCCG
>CAYSAX010000077.1:0-6092 GCA_964429045.1 uncultured Pseudomonadota bacterium | reverse complement strand
TTTGGCAAGCTAGGAGACTCAAGCTTGCCATGGGGCTTTGTTTTTGCATTTAAAGTATTACCGGTTATTATTTTTGTGGGTGCATTAACTGGTCTTCTTTATCATTGGGGACTTATCCAAAAAATTGTGATTGCCATGAATGCAATTATTCGGCCTATTATTGGCGCATCAGGGGTTGAAACAATCAGTGCCATTGCCAATAGTATTTTGGGGCAAACGGAGGCTGCGCTTTTTATGAGTAATTATATTCATGTGATGACGCGATCAGAATTGTTCGTATTTATGTGTAGCGGTATGGCCGCTATTAGTATTTCTGTTCTGGTGATTTATACTATGATTGGTATGCCTGGTGCACACTTACTGACTGCCAGTGTGATGAGCATTCCCGCATCAATATTTATTGCAAAGATTTTACTCCCTGAAACAGAAAAATCGACTACCGTTACAAATCCAAATCTTAATTTTGAAAAAAAGACTTCAAATAGTTTCGATGCAATCTCTAAAGGTACTATGGATGGATTGCAATTAGCGCTTGCAGTTGCTGCCATGTTAATATCATTCTTAGCTTTAATTGCGATGGGGGATTATATTTTAGCGGCGATGGGGTCATTCATTAATTATTTATTTTCATGGCATTTGCCACAACTTTCCATTGCGTATCTACTGTCTTTTATCTTTGCGCCATTTGCGTTTTTATTGGGATTAACGGGCTCAGAACTGTGGGATGCGGGCAAATTGCTAGGTATTAAAGTTTCAGTAAATGAGATGATTGCATTTAGTGAATTAGCTAAAACTGCCGTTTCGCCGCGCACGTTTGTTATTTTAGTATATGCTTTGTGTGGATTCTCCAACTTTTCATGTATTGGAATTCAGATTGGAATGATAAATGCATTGGCACCTGAAAAAAAGCATACCGTTACTCAACTCGGGTTGTATGCTGTTTTAGGAAGTTCGCTTGCTAACTTGCTTTCTGCCATGATTGTGGGATTGTTATTGTAAGTAGATAAAACTTCTTGGTAAAACAAAATCTAATATAATTGTTCAGATAAAAAAATTTGGTTTGAAACTATGAAAACAAGATATGTTGTTGTTGCTGGTGGTGTGATCTCTGGTGTAGGTAAAGGAGTGACAACTGCTTCCCTGGGTAAAATTTTAAAGGAGCACGGCTATAAAACGACGCTCATAAAGATTGATCCCTATATTAACTATGATGCGGGAACTTTACGCCCGACTGAACATGGTGAAGTGTGGGTGACAGAAGATGGGGGGGAGATCGATCAAGATTTAGGAACCTATGAACGGTTTTTAGATGAAGATATTCCTAAGCGCAATAATATAACTACTGGCCAGATTTATAAAGCGGTAATCGATCGTGAACGTCGGGGCGAATATTTAGGTCAAACGGTTCAGTTTATGCCTCATATTCTTGATGAAGTCAAACGTCGCATTTTAGAAGCATCTCAAGGATTTGAAATAGCAATTATCGAATTGGGTGGTACCGTTGGGGATTATGAAAACGTGCCGTTTCTATTTGCTCTTAAAGGACTTGAGCGCGAATTAGGTGCCGATAGTATTGCCTATATTTTAGTGACTTACTTACCGATTCCTGATCATGTGCAAGAAATGAAAACTAAACCGACGCAACAGGCGGTGCGTTTGTTAGGACAAGAAGGGATTTTGCCTGATTTTATTATTTGTCGTGCAAAACAACCTCTCGATGAAATACGTAAAAAGAAAATTGAATATTGCTCGCATGTTCATGCAGATCAGATCATTTCAGCGCCAGACATTCAAACGATTTACGAAATGCCCATTTTACTTGAACAAGAGAAATTAGGTGAAAAAGTATTAAAACATTTTCATTTACAATCACGCCAAGAACCTAATTGGAATGAGTGGAAAAAACTTGTTGATATCATTAAAAATCCACCGGCAAAAGTTAAAATTGCGATTGTGGGCAAATATTTGGATATCGGTGATTTTAGTTTAACTGATAGCTATGTGAGTATTTATCAGGCATTAGTGCATGCAGGCGCAGCTTCATCGGTTGGCGTTGAGATTAGTTGGATCAATTCACAAACCTTTGAAAATCATCCTGAAAGATTACAAGAATTATCTGCTTTTGATGGAATGATTATTCCGGGTGGTTTTGGTAATGCGGGTGTTGAAGGAAAGATTGCAGCTATCTCATATGTACGCACTCACCAGATTCCCTACCTAGGACTGTGCTATGGCATGCAGCTTGCTGCTGTTGAATTTGCGCGCAATAAATGCAACATGCAAAAAGCACATACAACAGAAGTAAACAAAGAAACTGAGTATCCGATTGTTGATATCTTGCCAACGCAAAAACAGTTACTTGCAGAGCAATCATATGGCGGCACTATGCGTTTAGGTTCGTATCAAGCGACCGTAAAGGAAGAAAGTAAAGTTGCACACTTGTATGCTCGCAACGGTGCAGATGCTCAAACGGTTTCAGAAAGACACCGCCATCGTTATGAAATGAATCCTACCTATGTTCCACTCCTGGAAGAAAAAGGACTTTCATTTTCAGGCTTCTATGAGCGAGAAGATGGTACAAAATTGATGGAATTTTTAGAACTTGATGAACATCCATTTTTTATTGCTACGCAAGCTCATCCTGAATTTAAGAGCAGATTAGCAAATCCTAATCCGCTCTTTGATGGATTTGTTAAAGCGTGTGTGAATCGCAAAAAAAATCATACTGCTTAGGATTAAAGAAAAAAGTAAGCATAAAAAAGGCCGCGCAGATACTGCGCGGCCTTTTTTATCTTTTAGATTTATTTATCGTGTTGTTGGTACGGGTATTGGTTGGATTCCGTGTGGTTGGGTCGGTACCGGGATTGCTGATATACTTTGAAATTCAATCGAGTCACCAACAAAACTTGGAGGTGGAGTTTGTTCTGTTGCAGTTGTTGGCATAGATGAAGTAGTGGTTGAGCTGGTGCTCGTTACGGGCGCTGGATGTCCAGTAACCGGTCTTGATTGTGCTTGCGTGACTTGTGCTGCGGCTTTATTAGCATCTTCTGCAATTTTTGCTAATTGTTTGAGGGGGGCTAATACTTCAGTAAGTTGAGTATTTACTTTTTTAACTTCTGCTGCTTGAGTTTCAAGTTTTCTATCAAGCACCGTTTCTCTGTTTTGTAATTGAAGCGCCATTCTTTGATGATTTGCTTCGTGAGCGCGAATATTATTGTTCACGTCATTTTTATAAGTATTTACGGTAGAAGCTATTTGTTGGTTGCTAGCATGCACCTCTTTAAGGGTTTTATTGAGTTCTCTATTGTGCTCACTAAAGCTTCTAAGTGCTTTTTTGGTTTCTACGAGTGCATCCTGTTCGTTTTGCAATTTTTGATTTTGTAGTTGAGCATGTTCAATTTCAATACGTTTAATGTCAGCGGTATTTTTTTCTTTTTGAGCAGCCATAGCCTCTTCATGTTGATGCTTTGAAAACAAGAAATTATATGCGCGTATGATCCCCTTAAGCTGGCTTTCCATATATTCAAATTGTTGCTTATCAAGGGTATCTTCCAGCTGAGAAAGTTTACAAATATTACTATTTAACACTTGATAGTAATTATTAAATGGTGCTTGGTTATATTTACCCGCTATAATGCGTGCAAAACGTTCATGATGGTGTTCATTAAGTTTTTCTGCGTTCATTAATTCAATTTCGTCGCAATATTCTTTAGCCATTGAAGTCGCAAATGCTGCTGCTTGTTTTTTTCTGAGTACCGCAGCTTTAAGAGCTTCTTCTTTATCTTTTTTTTCTTTTTCTTCTAAACGTACTTTTTCAAGTCTTGCTTGTTCAACTCGTTGCTGATTTGCATGCTCAATATCAAATTTCTTTTTTTCTAATGCGGCTTTGCTATTTGATGAACCCCAAAGATATCCACCAATTACTAGGCCTGCTCCGCTAGCAGCTAAACCACCACCTACATAAGTCAGTTCTTGTTTAAACGGTTTTAATGCATTTACAAATTTTTCAAATGTGCAGTAACTGGTTGAATGTAAAGAAAAAAGAGTGAGTAACAATAATCGTTTAACCATAAAAAGCCTTTTTGTTAAAAATTAAAAATGTGGTTTTAGTGTAGATTAAATGCAAAAAAAGGCAAAAAAAAGAGCCGGATAAATCCGACTCTTAAAACTAATAAGTTTTTAAGCTTACGCTTTTGGTGAACAGTAGAAAGCAAATAATGCAGGAGCTTTCAAACCGAAATAGTGAGCTGCATGATTAATGTTATTTAAGGCAGCTTTACCATGATATGCTAATGCAAAAGCTGCAGCGGCTGCATGTAAGCCGTCTTTCTTTTCTGCATAAAAGGTAATGGGTGCTTTAACTACTTTGCTTGCAATACTGAGTGCTTTATTAACAGCAGATTCATTTTTATCATCAGATTTATGAACTGATACTAAATAATAAACAGCTCCAGCTGCAGTAGCTGCCGCTGCTGTTCTTGGTAAATTATTTACATCTACAAAGTCACTCAATTTTGCTTGTGCAACTTGAGTGCTAAATAATGAGCCAACAACAAATGCTGCTGCGAAAAGATGTTTGAATGAAAGCATAAATAAACTCCTTATATGCCTGTTTTGGTTGTATTCTTTTTAAAGATTGTAACTTTATACAATAAAAATAAATAATAGTTTGTCAACAAAACTTATTTTTGTATTACGCTTTTTTGCCCGTTAAAATGACATTATACACTTCTTTGAAAGGTGCGGTTGGGTTATCAACAAAATTTTGTGCATCGATAATTCCATCAATTACTTTTGCTTTAAAATCTTTATTGAAAAGGAGCATTAAAGTTAATGTAGGAATAATAACCGGTGTCATTTTTGAATAAATTATTCCCGTCAGACCACGAGGCTTGATTTTACTATATTTAATATCAAATTCTTCAGTTTCTTCATTGTAGACTACTTTGCTTACGCGTTCGCCTTTTTCCATTTGACCAACAAGAAGTTCGTCAAAAACAAACCAAGCTAAATCGGTAGTTGAATCACTTGCAGGTTCCACACGTACCGGTTGTGTTTCTTTAGTAACTAAATGGAAAAATGAAACAATAGCAGTTGTTAACACCGTTGCAGCAGCAATTTTTTTGGCATCACACCATGATGGCATTACATTTGCGTGTATAGAATTGGTTACTAAACTGCTTGCGATAACAAACATAAAAGTTAAACCAAAAGATTTACGAAACTTCATTAGTTGCATATACATTCTCCTTATATGCCGATTTATTATGTTAAAAACTGTGCTCATCATACAAAACAGCTTATTCTGTGTCAACAGAGATAGATCGTATCGTATTTTTTTTGAAAATGATTGTCTATCATTTTTTTCATTTGTATCCTGTGTATAGATTTTTTAAAAATTATTTACGCAATTGGATCAGATGAAGTTTATAAAAAAATTTTCTGAAATAACAGTTACTGATAGTGCACTTGTTGGTGGAAAAACGGCATCATTAGGAAATATGTTTAATGCGTTATCATCTCAAGGAATTCGTGTTCCCGATGGTTTTGGTATTACTGCTGATGCCTATTGGCATTTTGTGAATAGTAATCATTTAATGCCCATCATAGAAAAAATGATGGATGGGTTAACCGATTATAATGATCTATCTAAAATAAAAGAGGTTGGCCAACATATTCGCAATCTGTTTCACATTGCCCCAATGCCGCTCGATTTAGCTGAGCAAATTCAAAATGCATATACGCACTTGGGATCTCAATATAATCAGCGTAATATTCATGTTGCCGTGCGTTCATCAGCAACAGCAGAAGATTTGCCTGATGCATCATTTGCTGGACAACAAGATACGTATTTAAATATTACCGGTAAAGATCAAATGCTTGATGCGGTAAAAAAATGTTTTGCATCGCTTTTTACCGATCGTGCGATTGTCTATCGTAATGAAAAAATGTTTGATTATAAAACGATTGCGCTTTCAGTTACGATTCAGAAGATGGTGCGTTCTGATAAAGCGGTATCGGGCGTTGCATTTTCTATCGACACTGAAACTGGTTTTCAAAATGCGATCTTTATTAATGCGTCCTATGGGTTA
>CAYSAX010000076.1:0-6221 GCA_964429045.1 uncultured Pseudomonadota bacterium | reverse complement strand
TATGATTTTTCCACCAGAAGTTGTACCTTTGCACGATATTTTGTAAGATGAAATAGTATCTATAATGCTCTTAATGGAAGGTTACTATGCATATATCGATTAAAAAAACTATTTTATTAGTGCTTATTTCTTACTCCAGTACCCAGTGTGTAAAAGTAAATCCCTTTGTCTGGTTTGCTGATCATGATGTAGTTATTACTGATGTGAGTAACACCAGCGTCATTCCTGTTTCTGCTATCAAAAAACCTAAATCGGTAGAAGAACTTGTTCAGCTCGTTACCACCGCAACTAACCCTATTTCAATAGCGGGGGGCCGTTATAGCCAGGGGGGGCAAATAGCCTATCGCCATGGATTAGTAATCGATATTACCGATCTTAAAGCAATAAAACATTTTGATCCTCAGAGCAAAACGATTACAGTCCAAACCGGTATTACCTGGCGCGATATTCAAAATTTTATCGATCCGTATCACCTTTCAGTCAAAGTGATGCAATCATATAATGATTTTACGGTAGGCGGATCATTAAGTGTTAACGTCCATGGCAGAGATATTCACTATGGCCCAATCATTGAGACCATTCAATCAATTAAAGTACTTCTTGCCAATGGAACAATCGTAACCGCAAGCCGCACACAGAATGCTGATATTTTCTCGGCAGCAATTGGCGGATATGGATCAATTGGTATCATCACTGAGGCCACTATTGGTTTGACTGACAATTGCAAAATGCGCCAAGAAATTAAACAGATGCCCATTGAGCACTATGCGCGCCATTTCTTTAATGAGATCAAAAATAATCCCAATGCGATCTTGCACAACGGCAATTTATACCCCAATGATTTTAAAACCGTTGGCAGCATCACCTGGTATAAAACCGATGAGCCAGTAACTGAAAATAATCATTTACGCCCTTATGAAACGTTTTATCCGATGCAAATGCTGGGCGAACAGGTATTGCGTCGCGTGGGCAGTACTCGAAAAATACGCCCTTCATTAGAACTTAAATCATACCAGCAAAAGACGGTGAACTTGCGCAACTATGAAATGAGCAGAACGGTAAATACCCTCGAGCCATTGATCCGCTTTCCAACGACCAGCGTTCTTCAAGAATATTTTGTGCCCGTAGACAATATGATTCTCTTCATTAATCAGCTTCGAAAGATCACTCATGAACATGGCATCAATGTCTTGAACGTCTCAATTCGCTATGTTCCAAAAAATACTGAAGCCTTACTTAGTTATGCACCTCAAGAGTCCTTTGCATTCGTTTTATACATTAATATCGTAAACACTGATGAAAAATTAGATCAAGCGCAAGCCTGGACACGTAAATTAATAGATGCAGCCCTCAATTGTGGCGGTACCTATTATCTGCCCTATCAGCTCTTTGGCACCTATGAACAGATAGAAAAAGCGTATCCTCGTCTTGCTGAATTGAGAACTATCAAGAGAAAATATGATCCTAAAAATAAATTCTCCAACTCATTAGTAACCAAATACATTGCATAAGAGGCTATAAACACTATCTGGTAAAGGGATGCTAGACAGGTTTGTGAATTTACCCTAAAATACAATAAGTAATGTGTTTTATAACCATTTAAAGAATAGAAAGGCCAGCGATACGCTATGTCAAAAAAATCGAATATCTCAGTCTACGTTAGTTCAAACGTTGAACGCGCGCTTAAACAACTTAAAAAGAAAATTGAACGCGAAGGCGTAGTACGTGATATGAAACGTACCGTTTACTTTGAATCACCTACCCAAAAACGTAGAAAACGTTTGGTTCGCGCGATTAAGCAAAACTTAATGCGTATGATCACCAATAAACCTTCCTAAAGTTGATTCATGAGCGTATCTACCATCAAAAGATCTCAAAAAGAATCTCTTCTTTTTAGATCAATTTCTGAACTTTTTAGAGAAACAACCTTAGAAGATAAGAACCTGGCAAGCCTTATGGTTTCCCGAGTGAAGCTATCTGATGATAAAGGAGTATGCATAATATTCTTTTATACCTCCGGTGGCCTTGAAGAGTTCAAACAAAAACTCAAAATTTTACTTCTTTACAAAGGCTCTTTGCGCCGCGCTTTAGCACAATCGATCGCCTCACGCTATACCCCTGAACTGGTATTTAAGTTTGATGATCAATATGAAAAACAACAGCGCATTGAAAACCTATTAGAACAAGTTAAGGGAGAAGACCCATCAACGGATTAATTCTGATTCCCCTGTTTTTATGCTGGGGCTCGTTTTTAAATGTTGTTGCCTATCGTCTTCTCCATTCTTTAAGCATTATTGCTCCCCGTTCATTTTGCACTTCGTGTAAACATACCATTGCCTGGTATGACAATATTCCCCTCATTTCTTTTTTACTCTTACGTGGCAAATGCCGTCAATGCAAAGCATCCATTCCCTGGCTTTATCCATTCATCGAAGCTTTGACCGTATTTCTCATGACCGCTCTTTTTGAATATATAGATTCTACCTACTTGCTTGCCTACTTTATATTCTTTTCGGCATTGATTGTTACGATCAGAACTGATTTAGAGACTATGCTTATTTCCCGATACGTCACTCTTTATGCCGTTCCGGTAGGTTGGCTTTTGGCTGGAATGGGCTACTTACCCATCAGTTTAGCGCAAAGTATCAGCGGCAGTATCTTCGGATATATGATTTTGCTTTTAATTTCGGTCACCTTTGCGCGAATCAAAGGCAAAGAAGGCATGGGCCAGGGAGATCTTGAGCTCTTGGCGTTTATCGGCTCTTTTGTTGGTTTTTGGGGATGTTGGATTACTTTAATGATTGCCAGCACGGTCGGTGCATTGATTGGTATAATTTATTTATTATCAATGCGCACAAGAGAATCTGTCGCCCTTCCCTTTGGACCATTTTTGGCATTGGGTGCAATTTTGTTTGTGTTCTTTGAGCACTATATTCAGCTATTTTTTTGAGCTATTACTTATTTTCTAAAAATAGTAATAGTACCCATTAAAGCTCTCAATGTAACAAGAGCAGGTACATCAGGGTTATTATTATACGCAAAATGAGATTGTATAATTCCCATGTCTGCTTGTGCATTTATTGCACCTTGAACAGCGCGTGCTTTGACGGTTATATTACCTTTTTCAGCATTTATATTTACTTCTTTATCAATAATATCTTGATCTAAAATTACATTCCCCATATTTGCGCTTGCTTTAAATACACCTTTGACAGAAGTAGCTTGAATATTTCCTTGATCTGCTACAAGATCTGCATCATTAATATTCTGCACTATTACGTTTGCATTTTGGGTAGATGCTTTCAATGAACCGGCCACATTGGCAGCCGCTATTGAGCCGCGTAAAGATTCAATGATTACATTTCCGTTGATATTATTAAGTCTAATATCTCCATAATTGGTATGAACACCAACCTGACTTTTAATATTTTGTGCATCGACAAGACCATAATTGGTTTGAGCAGTAAGGAATATCTGCTTATCTTCAGGTAACAATACCGTATAATTAATTAATGCATTAATATTGTTGCGCCTTTTTGAAGCAGTTATTATTAACCTATCACCAAAATTATCAAATTGTGTATCAATATTATTTAAATCCTCTTCCATTTCCGCTCGTTTCTCAACATGTACCATAATAAACGGGCCCGGATAGGTCTTAACTTTTATATCACCTAAGGTGTTATAAATTCCAACTAAAACTTTATTTTCTGCAGAAAATTCTCTATCTTCAGGTTCACTAAATCTCATCGCTTGAACATTTATTACGGGTAATTGTAAACCTTGCTGTCTAAAAGCTTGATTAATGTTAGCATCTGGTTGCGACAGTCTATATGCATAATAAAGACTTCCCAATGCTGTTGCAGCACCTACTCCAAGAGCAACTTCTTTTCTATTACGTTTTACATAATCTACTAAGGGGCGATAAACCGGCTCAAAGCCCACCAAAGAGCTTGAAATGGCCATCATGAAAAATAGCAGCTTGATTATCCCGTGTTTAAAAAACATAAAAAGCCCCTAAAATAGCCTATTTTGACATTGAATCTTTTCTAATTGAAATAATATCAAAATCAAAGAATCCAAGTCAATATATGTTAAAATAAGAGGAAATCCACAATTTAATTTCTATTTGAATGATCAGAGCCTTAGGCCAAATCATCCTGAACAACTTTGATATTGTTATGATGATCCACACTCAAAATATCCATTTCGCCATCGCCATCAATATCAGCAGCGGCAACTGCTAAAAAACCTTTATCGTCAGCATATGCGCCACCTAGATGCGAACTTGGGCAGTTTAATTTGCCAGTAAAGCAGCTGGTTCCTTCAGCACCACCACAACCATAGGTGTAGTAAAATTTTTCTTGCTGCCCACCGCCTTGATATCCCTCTGGCTGCCAGCCCGCACCACCTTGGCCACTCAATTGGGTGGTATAGGTGCCATGCTCAGCCCAATGTGCCTTTTGAGCCGCATGGATAGAGCTCAATTGCATGTATGCTTCTGCGCGCTTAGCTTTAGCCAGATATTTACTGTAACTAGGAATTGCTATCATTGATAAAAAAGCCACAATCGCAATAACGATCATTAATTCTATTAACGAAAAGCCTAATTTTTTATTCATAATTTTTCTCCCGTTTTTTTTACATGGTTCGCTTAGTCCAGCCTTCGTAAACTATGACGGACTACTCACCATGTGTATTATTGAAGAATTTTTATTCTTTTAACCCTAGCATACGTTCAAAAGATTGACTCAAGTCAAGCTTCTATGAAAGAGTGAAAATTAAAAAAAGGAATTTATATGAAACTCAGAGCTCTTCTTTTAGTAACCCTATTTACTCTTCCACAAGCCCAGCAAATCCAGGCTCTCTCTTTTCAAGAAATTCAGACGTGGGGTACGGTCGTAATTGCTGCTCCTTTGGCAATAGCTGCCGCAGTCCAATTTACTCGCAGAGATGAAAAAACTGGGAATCATCGACCTAACACTAAATCAGGAATATCGCTTTTGACATTGGCAACCGCGTATGTCTTATTAGGCGCATATGGAGTTAAAGAGCTTGCAACTCATTTAGGATAATCAAAAAATTCTATTAGAAAAAAAGCAAGACCGGTTGATTTACTATTAAAAGCAACTCGTCTTGCTTTTTTTATAGTCTTGAAAAAGCTGATCCACAGGTTTATTTTATGAAAAATAAAGTTATTTTAGATAATAACTTAAAGAATCACTTTCTCTTTTTTTCTTTTGTAAATAAACAATTACCATTTAATTGAAAATTTATTGTTTGACATTTTTATTTATGAATTTATCATAAAAAGGGAGCTTATTCTTAACCCTTTTAAGGGTTAGCCAAAAATCAGTATTCTAACCGTGGAGATGAATATGAAAACAAACACCAAGCAGTTACATTCCAAAGAGACTGCAACGCTGGCCAAACAGCGTAGTTATAACGAAATAATTGAATTTTTGGATGCACATTGGCAAACCAATCTCAATGATAAAAATCTTACCGTTACCAAGAAGCTCGACCAAGCATTTAATGCCCCTTCAACTAAGCTTAATACCGTTTTAGTTGCTGGTACTAACGGGAAATCGATCACCATCAATTTTGCTGCTCAATTATTACGTGAAGAAGGCCTAAAAGTAGGAACCTTCTACTCTCCTCATATTCTTACTTACAATGAACGCTTCTCAATTAATAATGAAGCCATTGCTAATAAAACGTTTACCGAACTTGGTAATGACGTTATCAATATGGCAGAATCATTAGGACTTGAAGCCAATTCATATGAAATTTTAACCATAATGGCTTTATTGTACTTTAAAAATAATGATACCGATGTTGTATTATTGGAAGTCAGCAAAGGCGGCGCATCTAATGCTACCACAATCTGTAACCCAAAAATTGCAGCTATCACGCGCGTAACTGCTGATGATGAATCATTAGTAAAAGATGCGATTGTTGAAACACTCGGTGTTGTTAAAGCAAATACCTATGTTGTCTCAGCTGATCAAAGCAAATTAAACTTACAAGTAATGCATGATTTAGTGAACGAGAAAAAAGGCGTATGGTCTATGCCGATTCGTAAATTGGCTGCATTACCCTATCCGTTCGAGCAATTACATGGCCGTTGCGCAGCATTAGCTGAACGCATTTCTCAAACCTATGTAAATAGCTTCACGAATAATAATGTCGTTGTAGCAAATACCTTATTGTCCAAACAA
>CAYSAX010000075.1:0-6248 GCA_964429045.1 uncultured Pseudomonadota bacterium | reverse complement strand
CCAAATTGCAGTCCAGCTATCATATTAATATTTAATAAGACCCGCCTGTTCTTGCTCTTGTAAAATTTCATCGCATTGTTCATGTTCAAACTGCTCATTATCAAAATATTTTACGGTTTCAATATTAAGGAGAGTATCAACTATGCGTGCGCTGGCAGCTTCGCGCTGATCATTCTAAATTTCTTGTACACGTACCGATTTATTTAAGGCAAACATAGTAAAAAGCATGTATCCGAGCATTACGATAAACAATGCGCTACTATACAAAGGGCCATATAAATAACTTAAAATGATTACCACTATGACCATCTCAACGAGGGTATTGATCATAAATAAAAAGATGCCCCAAAAAATATGATCAAGGCCATCCTCGGCTCGTTCAATGGCATTAGTAATGGCACCGGTTTTACGATCAAGATGAAATCGTAAATCGAGTTTGAGCAGATGATCAAAAACTTTAATAGCTAATAAATGCATGCTCCGTTCTAACGAGCGATATAGTACAATTGCCCGTACTTGTAAAATCACTTGGCTTAATACCCAAAGCAAACCATAACCAATTAAAATAAATGAAACGTACGCAATGGGCTGTGGTGTACAAGCGGATAGGGCATTTACTATTGATCTAAAAAATAGGGGTAAAGAAACGTTGAGCACAATCATAATTGCAGTGAAAATCAATGAAGCTATAACGCGAATACGCATCTTCCAGTGACGCACCCATAAAAAAGGCAATAAGCGAAGGAGTAATTTAAACGATTTGAATCGTTCCTGTTTGTGATTGATTGCCATATTATATGCTCCTCCAGCACTTGGATTTTATTTTATATCTTTTTGAGCGTACTCTTTTTGATATATTTTAATAAATGAAAAGCTATTTTTGTGAATAATAAAGGATGATTAATGAAAGTATTACGCTTAAGTCTACTATTTGCGATTGCGATGAGTGCAGCTTTATACGGCAAGGCATTAACGGTCAATGATCAGATTGTGCACTGGACACCCAAGATGATTGAATATGTTAAAACAGGGCGTGATATAGCGAGCGATGCTGATCAGAAAGAAGAAGCGCAGACGCTGCTTGTAGAATGGAATTCATTTAAAAATAATTTATCTGCGCGTAAATCTAATCAAAAAGTATTTTTAAAAATGAGCAAAAGAAGTGAAATGTTATTAAAACAGGTTCAAGCATCCTTAACTGCTGATTGCAAAGATCAACGCAAAATTCAAAGGATGCTTGATGATATTTATGTTGGGCAAAATAAAGTGCGCGGCAAAAAGTAGTTTAACAGCTGCGCGATCTTCTAACTTCTTTTAAATAGGTGATAAGCCGCTCAGATGCGTTGGTTGATTCTGATAGGTCAATAAGCGCATCTATATCCGCTTTGCTTGAAGGAGCTCCTTTTTTAATCATCAGCTGCGCAAAATTTCTTTGATGTGTTTCGCCGCAATTCCTCCACGGGCATGGCCAATCTCCGCGACATACGTGTAATAAAAGATCGCACGGCTTATTTTTAAAAGTAAGATTCTTCTTGTTAAGGAGATATGCAATTGCTTCTCCTTGCTTGCAATAAATCGCATGAGCCAATGCTGCATAGTAATCAAGCTTTTCTGTTTTTTGGTCTGGATCGGTAATTAATCCTGAATCCATAGCTTCTTTTTCTACCTGTTGCATTCCATCGACGCTATTTTCTCCTGCTTTTTGAAGAAATTCTATTCTTAATGCTAATAAACGGGATTCAGGTGATCCTGGTGCGCACGGCTTATCCATTGCGACGCTAATGCATGAAATGAAAGACATTAAATATAATGCATGCTTCATTAGATTCCTTTTAGGTAGGTTTATAATCTACTCTGCTGTGGTGCTTATAATGTTCTATTCGGCGCTCATTATCAGGAGTTTTAGGACTTTCATAAGAAACAATTGAATGGTAAGGCTCCTTTTTATGCCATTTACACTTAATTAAGGCATAGCAAAGGAGTCAAGGAATTGCAATGGATGATGAAATTAAGACATAATTAAATCACATAAAAGACCTATATGATATGTCTTAGATATGTCAATTGCCCCAGATCATTCAAGAAAAAGGTCCTCTTGAATTTATTATGCACCACGCTCTTTAAGAAACTTATAATTTCATCTTTATTAAAACTAAGTTTTTTACTTGAATTTAGATCTGTAAAAAATTTAAACTTTAACAAAATAATATTTTAAATGAAAAGAATTAGTGGGTCAAATATCATTATTGTTGATTATTTGTATTAATTAATCAAAAGAGGTAACAAATATGATTAAAATAAAAAGAGCCTATGAGGCAAAAGAGCGAGGGGATGGATATAGAATTTTAGTTGATCGACTATGGCCCCGGGGCTTAACCAAAGAAAAGGTTGCAGCAGATTTATGGCTTAAAAATATTTCTCCTAGCACAAAATTACGAAAATGGTTTGGGCATGATCCAAAAAAATGGGGTGAGTTTAAAAAACGTTATGAAAAAGAGATTAAAAATAATTCCGAAGAGTTTGATATTTTAAAAAAAATTATAAAAAAAGAAAAAAATATCACACTTATTTATGGCGCAAAAGATGAGGAGCACAATAATGCAGAGGTTATCAAAGAGATGCTTGAATAACTTATGTAATAAATTTTCAAGATAATCGTTATGGAAGGTTTATATTATGCCAAAAAATTTTAAAAGAGGTGATCTTGTTGAATGGAATTCTGAGGTTGGCAGAGTGCGCGGCAAGATCAAGAAAAAAATCACATCAGAAGTTATCTTTAAGGGATATACGGTTCATGCTTCAAAAGAAGATCCGCAATATCTTATAAAAAGTATCAAAACAGATCATTTGGCGATGCATAAAGGGTCTGCGCTTAAAAAAATTAAAACATGAAGATTAAAAAATGTACCAAAATTAAATATCAAGTCTCGTATAATTCAAAGCTTTTATTTATAGGGACCAACCCATCGCCAAGCTAGTGCATGATAATAGGCATGCTAAATATATTAAATTCATTGTAACCCAGAATTAATGGTAATTTTATATTCTGATAGCAACCTATCAGAGGCAATCACAAATATTCAATAAATAAAAATGGTGAATAATAAAAATGAATAAAAGGAAAGTATTTCAATCTTTACTATAAATTACCTACGCACTCACAATTATATCTTGCATTACTGTATATCCACTGACCAGATTTCTCATACATTCCCTTACCCATGTGTATGTAACCATCTCTTAAATTTACCCTATCAAGTAACTCTGCTAATTTAGGTCCGTATTTGTTAGGTTGGTCTGCATTAAGCAATCGTTAGATTTCATTTTCTAGATTCTCATCATCAAGCTGATTTTGTTTGCAATAGCACAAACATGCTAAAATACGTTTCATGCAATGCAACGATTGAAAAGTAAAAAAAATAATTATTAATAAAAATACTCTTTTTTTTATCATTTTGATCCTTATGTTGGCTTATAATCTACTCTGCTGTGCTGCTTATAATGTTCTATTCGACGCGCATCATCAGGAGTTTTAGGACTTTCATAAGAAACAATTGAATGGTAAGGCGGTATACATACTTCTCGAGAGTATGGCTTAAAATTTTTTACATAATCTTCATATTTTTTAGCTGCTTCTTTTAAAAAGTGACAAACTTCTAGACCGGCGCCTGTTTCTTGAGCAATTTCTAAAGGAGTTTTGCCAGTATCGGGATGTTTTTGATGAGGTAAGCCACCATGCTCTATCATAAGTTCTAAAAGCCTTTTGGGACTCGCGAAATAGTGGTATCCCCAAGCACCTTGAGCTGCTGCATGTAGCAAAAAATCAGGATTATTATGGAGGCAAACGGGACCACAATATAATAATTTCAGGGCAGCTTGAGCCTTTTTATTTTTAATTGCTGTAGCTAATGCAGCATAGGTGATTTTCTCAAAAGTAAGGCATTCTGTTTTTTGTAATGCTGAAGCAACTTCCATATTTTTGCATGGGAGAAGATTATATATTGCAGATCCAAAGCCTTGCTTTAATTTTTCTAATTCTTGAGAAATTTGAGAATGATCATCATTTACTGCTGCCACTACGAGTGGATGTCTAGCTATGATCTCTTCCATTGCAGATGGTTCCATGGTATATGCATAAAAATGAAAGCACATTACCATAATGATAATTTGTTTAAACACGAATATCCTTTTTGACTTTTTAAGATCATTTTTCTACGCTTGGCTACAGTTTACTTATTTAAAAGTTAAAGGAAATAGTATGAAAAAAATAATATTCGTCATTTTTTTAGTGAGTACATTGGTGGCTCATGAGCAATCAGAGGAAGCAAATCCTGTTGCTTACGCGCAACCAATGCCAAATACAGAAATAGTAGAAACGCGCCCTGTTATTGAAGTTCCGGTTTGCAAAGATCAGCCAAAAGAAGCTGATAAGACTCAAGAATATAAAAATAAAAAAGCGCATGAAGCAATCATTCATGATACCTATCAAGAAGCAATGAAATTAGAAGATGTGCCTCAATCATATATAAATCTGGTTAAACAATTTGATTTAAATCCGCAAGCAGTGACTTTTTATACTGCCGTTCGCATGAATCGTTTTGTAGAAAAGGTCGGGAATACTATTATGTTACTTCATCCGAACTTCTTCTTATATTTAACCGAACAAGAGCAATTAGCCTATATTGGCATCCAATTAGCACGCATTAAAGCAGGGGATAATTCTGAATTGGGTGGCAAACATGATCCTGCAAAACGCGCAGTAAAGCGAGTCAGAGATGGAAGTTTAGCAGTTATCGGAGCATTTATTGCCGGCATGTATTATAAAGAGATTATAGCTGCGGGACAAGAATGGTGGCCTTCAATTAAAAATGCTGCATTATCAAAGCCAGGAATGATTATTGGAGCGCTTTTGATTCTTAATGGTTTAGTAAAAGCGAATTACCAACAAAATAAAATTAAACGTTATTTACAGCATGAATTAGAAAGTATTGATGTAATGGGGGCGCAAGGATTAATTTCGGCGCGTGAAAAACAAGTAAACTGGGGTAAAAATAATGCTTCTTGGTTTTCCTACCAATGGGGTAAATTACAAGGAAACTTATTTTTAGACTTAAGTCCTGAAGTTGATCTGGATCGAATTAAAACGCACGTTGCTCGAAAAGCATAATGAATAATGTAAATCACAAAAGCCCTGCAGAAATGCGGGGCTTTGTTGCTAGTACGCAAGAAATTAAACATCAGTTACAAAAAAACGGTGCCGAGTTTAAAGGCGAATATGCGTTTATTGATTCAATCTACTCGTACAAAAATTCTCCTTTTGATTTAAGTAAAGAATTCTTTCGCCTCAGACAGTATGAAAAAACTGCATGGGATCAAAAAAATATTGTATTCACTCATAAGCGCATAGACGTTCGTGGTCAAGTAGGAATCAATTTAGTAAAAAAAGAATTTGATACTGTTGATCAGGTGAATCCTGAACTTATGTATTATCGATTGTTATTTTCATTCTCACGTACCGGAACCGAATATTATTGGAACCAAATGCGCATTTTTGTTGAAGATATTCAAGGATTACCACCCAGCATTGAAGTGATTGCACCTTCTTGTGAACAGATATTTTCTTTTTTTGCTATGATCGATGCTCAGATGATTACTGAATCAGTTCCTGCTTTAATGGAAAAATATCTAATTCAAGAGAGTATATGATGATAGCTTCTTCAAAACCTGCAAAAATAATAGCCTTTGCAGGCCATTCCTGTACGGGTAAATCAACGATGGCGCGGTTACTTGCGCCATCAATTAATGCAAATGTTTTTATAGAACCAGAAGAGATGCGCTGGTCATTAGTAGCACGCAAATGGAATAAATATAGTCCATCAGCAGCATTGCTTGCCATGCGCAATATCTGGATTCCCATGTTTATCGATGCTGACAAGTTACGCAAGCAGGGCACATCCAGTATTATTGATACTTATTTTCTAAAGCTTGATGGCTATTATATTGGCAAACCGGGAATGGAATGGCTCGTACCTTTTACTGACCCGTATATTGAACCGTTAAAGCAAATATTTTTGATCGATCAAATGCATTTTCCTGATGCTGATTGCGTAATTTTATTTGATATTAGTTTTGATGATTGGAAAAAGTTTGTGCAATCGCGGCATCGACAATGGGATAAAGATGTTGATTTAGCAAAAACCTACGAGCCCAATAAAAAATATATCGCACAAGCCACTAATGAACATTGC
>CAYSAX010000074.1:0-6293 GCA_964429045.1 uncultured Pseudomonadota bacterium | reverse complement strand
ATTTTTATTTCAAAAAAGAAACAACTAATGAAGGCGCACAATCAAAGCCATTGCAACTTACTATTGATAGCGATTTACAATTCTTAGTCCATGAAGCGTTAACTGAAACCGTGCAAAAGTATAATGCAAAAGAAGGTGCCGCTATAATTTTAGATCCTAATACTGGCGCAATCTTAGCAATGGCAAGCGTACCTTGTTTTGATCCCCATAATTTTAATCCTAAAGATCAAGCGTTGACTAAAAATACCGTGCTTACCGAAACCTATGAGCTTGGCTCGGTATTTAAAATTTGTGCAGCACTTGCTGCATTAGAAGAAGGTGTAGTAACCATTGATGAACTGATCGATTGTAAAAATACAAAAACTACCTATATCGATGGAAGAAAAATAAATACCGTACACGAAGCAGGAATTATTCCTTTTGAAGAGGTAATCGCACAATCGAATAATATTGGTATTGCACAAGTTGCGCAGCGCATTGGTCCTAAATTATATGATCATTATACCCGCTTAGGATTTGGCAAAAAATCAGGATTACCATTCCCCGGTGAAAATAAAGGATTTGTGAATCATCCTAATAATTGGTCTAAGCAATCGATTATATCTTTATCATATGGATATGAAATTTCATCAAATCTACTGCAGCTAGCCCGCGCATTTGGCATAATCGCCAATGGCGGTCACTGGTTTGTTCCCCGATTAATTGCTGATGCTCCTATCGAGATTAAGCAAGATAAGTTATATAAAGATGAAACTCTCGATACGATCAAACATATGCTTGAGCGCACCACATCGCAAGGAACTGCAAAAAAAGCACACATTAAAGGTTATCGCGTGATGTGCAAAACAGGAACTGCAAATATCTTAGAAAATGGGCATTATAATCCCGATCGTAATATTTATACCTGCGCCGGGATTGTACAAAAAGATGATTATCAAAAAGTCATTGTAGTTTTCATTAAAGAAGCGGCTCAAAGAGATTTATATGCCTCTATCGTAGCCGCCCCTTTATTTGAACAGATTGCCGAAAAAACATTAATTAAAGATCGGATTATTTAATCTCAAGCAGGCTTTGGCACTTTGAATTCAGTGCGATAGATATCAGCGCATTTTTGCGCAACAGCAAACTCTTGTTTAGTTCCGTTCTTTTGTGCATATAATACATAATCATTGAGGCATTCTTGAAAAAGTGGCACATCAGACCATTGCAACTTTTGAGTTTTCATTTCACGCATGCCATCCATAATAGTTGCTCTACATCTGGTTAGTTTTTCAGAAACACTGTTTTTACTCATAAGATCTAGATGGCTTTTTAAAAAGTACATAAGTGGTGTTGATTTACCAGATGTCATTGATGCTCTAAAACAATCTAAAAATCGTTCTTTGATCTCTTGAAACCGTGCACAAACCGTAGCTTTATGCAGTGCTTTACCCGACATTGCTGCTTGAGGATTAATTACCGTTGACTCGAGACAAAATGTTCGCGCCATTAAAGCATGTACCCATCCGGCCGCTTCATAAATTCGTGCTATACATGCCTCATCCGGCTTTTCTTTTTGTTTTTCGAGCGCAATATAATCTTGTGCCCATTCATCAATCATAGTATTAAAATTACCATCTTCATAACCTTCCTTTAATGCTTTAAATGCAGTATCGAGGTCAGGGCCAGAATCTTCACAGGCATTGAGTAACGTTTTCAAATCATCGATCAACTGTGCTGAATATTCTTGTTTTCTTACTCGTAATATAATTTTATAACTGTCTAATACCTTTTTTAATCCTTTTGCTTTGGGTAAGAGCGATAAAATATATTCCACACGCTCTTTTTCTGATGCATCTTTTAAATGTACCGGCTTTAGTTTTGGATTATTTACATATATGCAAACTAAAAAATTATGAGCTGAGACATTATTAGGATCCACTTCAAGGATCGTATTTAAATAACCTTGCATTTTTATAGCTTGCTCTAAACGTTCTTTAGGATTTTTAAAATCTGTTGCATTAGCAATTTCTACTAAAGCAAATAGTGATCGCAGATCTTTTTGTGCAGCAAGCTCTTCAAATAACGCAATTCCTTTACTCACATCTCTTGTATTCGAGCTAGATAATGCATTGCCATGTGCTGCAATATAACCGCACATATAGCGCGCACCTTTGTGTCCACGTGTAGCAAGCTCGCCAAAGATAGCCTTAGTTTCATTGCTGATGACACGTTCACTCAAAGAAGATGTTCTTAAAAATTGCAACATTCCTTTTAAATAGTGTAGCTCATCTTGATTATCGCTCCATAATTTTCTATCAATAACAGTTGTTAGAGACTTAATAGCATCATTAAGAGCTTGTCTATCAAATTCATTCATCTCCATCGCAACAAAACGCATCGTAAATAAATTTTCGGTCTTATTAATAAGATACTTTATAGGTGCTCTTAATAATGCGGCTCTCTCTTTAACTTCTTCCGGAAATGCAGTAATGCGTTGCATATATCCATCCAAGACGGTAAATCCAAACACATGTTAACCAGAATAATTTTCAAGACAATCTTGTATAGCGCTTGCCAAACCTGTTGAATAGAAAAGTCCAGCTTCATGCGCATGAGTTTTGTCTACCATGAGCCGATTAAGATTTTTAAATTCTTGGCATGTTTCATCACAGATGTTTGGATTTTTAGCAAGCTTTTCAGAGCGCTTGAAAGACTCCATACTTGCTTTGCATCGTGCCATTTGCGCACGCACATTGGTCGCTGCTGATTCAGTTAAGCCTGCATAGGCAATTGACATGACCCCTCCCAATCTTGCATCTCCTGCAAATAATGCATCTGCAAAACGCTCGCAGGCCAGCTGATCAGATTGTGCAACCCCGTGGCCTTCTTTTAATAGTAAGGCTAAATTTACCATTGCTTCTACATTGCCTGCATTAGCACATTCTAAGGTAATGCGATACTCATCTGCAGGATCCATTGCGTGCGATTGGCTACCAGCTACCGGTTTTGCAACACGACCCTTAATTTCATTTAAACAGGTTTTCACCGCCGTTTTCAATGCGATATTCATAGCTCCACCGCATGCACCTGCAAAGAGCAGTCCTTTTTCTTCTATTTTCTGTAAATATTCTATCGCTTCTTGATGATTTTGACGTGCAGCCTGTTGCAAACATTCTAACGCTTTTTCAAATCCAGCTTGACCTTTACAGCTTTGATTGTGCCCATCAATAGTAAGCTTTGCCCAATTATACAACCCTTTCGCGTTGCGCTTATCAGCCGCAGCTTTAAATAGCTCTAATGCTTTTTCTTTATAAAGACTACTTACATTAAACAAAGACCAATAATGCAAACCTTGACCCACATCAAGATCTGATTCTTCTAATTGTGAAAAATCAGTATGGGGATACGTTGCCTGCAGTGACTTTTGAAGTAATTCGCGTGCTTTAGTAATTTCTAAAATACCTCGTGATGCATGCTGGAAAAGATCGACATCCATACCATGATTTAAAGATGCAACCATAATATGTTGTGCTTGTTCGAAATACGCCCATCCATACCCTTGCGCTGCACATGCATCAAGCGCGGCTCTCATGCCAGTTGTTTCATATAAAGCGCGTTTATGAGCTTCGTCTCCGTTAGTGGCAAATACAACCGCTTCTGCATTGTGCAATGCACTTTGCGCCAGCTGAGCATCATAAGGCGCCAGCGCAACCGCAGCATTATAATAAAATGCCGCATCTTCTTTAGTTTCTCCTAACTCTTTTTTAGATAAAAGAAGTTCATTTATTTTTTTACGTGACTCTGCATTAAGTTCAACAGGATCAATGCTTCTTTTAAGTGACGATTTTTGTTCTTTAGCAGACACGATGCAGACTTGAGACCAGAACACCATCGCACGTGCATATTCTTCAGAATTCTGAGGAAGCGATTTAACACGCATGTTTGGTAACGCTGAGCAAATTGCTAAATAATTGCCTGCATTAAATGCCTTTTTAAATTGTTCTTCCTGCAACTTATGATTTTGCACTTCAGAAATATCCGGAAAGCAGCGCGGGTACTTTTTAAGTAAGGTGTAAACCGTTATAGCCATATCACCAGATTTGTCATCTTTTGATTTTTCAATCATCCAATTTAATTGCTTTTTTATATAATCTGCTTCTTCTTGTAATAACCCATCTTGATCTGATAACTCTTGCGCATACTTATACAAAGCATCAGCCCAATACCAATATAATTCTCCATTCGTAGTCTGACATTTATCAATTATAGCTCTTCTTACTAAAGGATCTGGATTTAATAATGCACGATTAAGGCATTGCTTCATTCCTTGAATAACCCCTGTATTTTTAGTGCGATGCAAGTGTAGATAAAGCGCAGCATCAACTAAATCTTCGTCTTGATATTCGGTATCTGCTTTCTCAATCAATGTTTCTAACATTTCAGGTGAATATTCCGGGCTCTCAAATCTTTTTGTTACCGATACCGGTGCAGCAGCAGGAGCTAACTGAAATTTACCCACGCGACTTTCAACATCATCCCATTCTTTGCAAATCTTTACCGCTCTTTCTTTAACTTTTGTATTTTCATGCTCTTTAAGCGTTTCAATGGCAGATCGCACGCCTGCAGCATGCAAATATTCGGCATCAAACATTTCATGTGCAATAATCTTTTCGGCAAGACCCAATGCTGATTTAACCGGTTCATGAGTTCCTTTTGCAATATTTTCTTTAATAACAAAACATGCTAACGGAATATCGCTCATTGATCCATTAAGGCTTTTTTCATATTTTTTTAACTCTTGAGAAGTTACTGTTTTTTCAAACTCAGTCTGTTTTTCTGCCAGCAAATTACGCAAAACAGTTTGTGCTTCTTGATTTTCATAGGTAGCAATCTGTTTTTTTGTTTCTGGATCATGAATAAAACGTTTGGTTCGTGCATCACGCAGCAATTGTTCTGCCCCATAAGCATATTGCTTGCATCGTTGCAATTCCTGTTCATCAGCCTCAGCTGTTGGCTTTGACCATTGCTTATACATGGTAGCTAGTGTTATTGCACAACCAGGATCACCTTGACGTGCTCCTTGAGAACTAAGTTGCTGCCCTGATAGAGCATCATCGGTGGCGAACTTTGCTTCAATTAAGTCATGGTAAGCAGGCATATAACCAGCATCCGCCAACTTAGATAAACGTGCAAGAGCCGGTTTACTGGTCGGAGATGCATTTAATTCACGTGATGCATTCTGATATTCGAATTTTTGTGAATCACCAAGTGGATATAAACGCTGATAAAACTCATGATATGAAAGTTGCGGAACGATCATTTCTTGAGCTACGATATTTAAATGAGTGAGAAAACTGAGTGAAAAGAGAAGTAAGAAAATTGCATTCATCATCGAAAAAACCTTGTTGTTATCAATAAAATTATTGATGCAATGGTAGGGGAAAATAATAAAAATGCAAGAGCTACGAATTACCGCAGAAGTCCTATGATCATTCTTGCATTCAGCTGCAATTAAGGAGCTATTTGCTCTTTACTTGTCTTTTTTATCGGCGTTAATAATGAGCGTCTACCAGGTAATATTTTCTTAATACGCGCAAGCGCTTGTTTTTTAATAGCAGGCACATGAGCAGCATTTTCTAATTCATTTGCTTTTTCTGCAGCTTTACCATCGAGATCTTGAGCTCCATGATCAATAAGCCATTTTGTTAATTTTTCATCAGCAGCTTTAACTGCCAGAACTAAATACGCATCCAAATCTCGTGCATCTGCTTTTTTATCCAAGAGCAATTCCGCTATTTCATAGCGCCCTTCTTTTCCGGTCACCGATGATAGTTGCAGCTCAATAGTAGCTTGTAATAAACTTTTTTCTTCGAATGGCTTAGTAAGAAAAATACGCGTAGGTAAAATTATATGTTTATCCAACATTGTTCTTAAATCATTAATTGAGCCACTCCACAGAATACGTGATAAATTTGCATCAGTTGGTTGCAGAAGAACGTTTTGACTAACGGGTTTTACCGGCAGTTCAGTTCTTTGCATGGCAATTGCAACTGATGTGCTCACTAATAAAAATAAAATCAGCTTTTTCATACTCACTACCAAAAATTATGAATTAGCACATAAATCGCAAACGGTCACGCAATCATCTTTACATTCATCGCAGCAACCACGAGCAATTTGTTTACAGCTACCCGCATTATCTTTTTTTGCGACATGGCATTCACGCAAACAACGTTCTCTACAATTTGAACATGATGTGGCACATACTTCTTGGCAGCTGACGCGTTGCACTTTTTCTGGCTTAGGATTTT
>CAYSAX010000073.1:1211-6304 GCA_964429045.1 uncultured Pseudomonadota bacterium | reverse complement strand
CAAATATAGAACTTATATCCTTTATCCTATTAAGCTTAAAGAATAAAAACTCAAAAAAAGGAAAAGTAATGGTAGATCCAAAATCACAAAAAGAAGCTGTTCGTATCTTGAGTCAAATTTTCCCGGGCGTAACCATTTATTATTTTGGTACCAAAGAAAAAGTGTATGACTCAGAGGGCAAACAACCAGAAATTGATATTGCTTTAGACCTGGGCAGAAGAATAGGGGTTACCGATATTGCCGAAGCGCAAAAAGCGTTATCAGAGACCGATATTCCCTACACTTTTTATCTATATGATTTGAATAGCGTAAGCGAACATGAACGCACAGAGATTATTAAAAAAGCCACGCTGTGGGGATCTACGTTTTAATTATAATATTTTTTGTTTTTTTGGCAGTAACATGTCCGCAATTTCAGTAAAGCCATTTATACTAGCAATATCTAAAGCTGTTTGGTCATACTGATTTTTTACCGAACAATCTGCTCCTCTCTCAAGCAATAATCTTACTATGTCGCATTTTCTCTGAAATGTGGCAGCGAACAATGCAGTATGACTCCGTTGCATCATAACATCAGCTGTTGAAGACTGCGCTTGTTTTAATAATCCTAAAAATCCAGTTTTATAATTTTCTTTTGACGCATCTTGAGTTACCGTACTCGTAATTGCGATATCGGGATCAGCCCCTGTGCATAAAAGCGACTTTGTAAGCTGCGGTTTAGCACGAACTACACTTAATGTCAGCGCTGTTAAGCCACTTGAATTTTTTAAATTAACATTAACGCCCAATGCAATTAACTCTTCAATCCGTAAAGTATTTTCAGGGGTCCAAAGATGGCTATCAAGTAATTTTACAAATTCTTGTTCATGAGTAAGCTGCCCTTTTTGTGACCCAACAAAACTGCAAATCCATCGCACCGATCTTTCCATGGAATAGGCAAAAAAAGAATGAGTAATAAAAAATATAATAAAAAAGCATCTTATTTCATTTTTCATGAAATTCCAGAGGTGTAAAAAGAAGATTGTAATACAGTTCAGTAATCTCTTATAAACAAGAAATTATGCTTATTACTCCAGCTTCTTTTTCTGCGGCAACAAAGAAAGACCGTATTCACGTAGTTTTTCTGGTTCAATTGGAGTTGGCGCTTCCATCATTGGATCTATACCACGAGCAGTCTTAGGAAAGGCGATCACTTCTCGAATCGAAGATGCTTTAGTCATCAGCATGATCAAACGATCAAGGCCTAAGGCAATGCCGCCATGCGGAGGGAAGCCTAAATCTTGAGCTTCGAGTAAGAAACCAAATTTATTTTGCGCTTGTTCTTTTGAAAGGCCTAAGATATCAAAGACTTTATCTTGCGTTGCAGAATCATGGATACGAATCGATCCGCCACCAAGTTCAATGCCGTTGAGCACAACATCATATGCGCGCGCTTTAACTTCACCAATCGGTTTATTTTCCCAGCCTGGTTCAGGACGGGTAAATGGATGGTGAACCGCATTCCAGCGTTTACCTTCAGCATCATATTCAAACATAGGAAAGTCAGTAATCCATGAGAAATGATTTTGATCGTGAGGAATCATTTTTAATTTTTCGGCAATTTCTAAACGTAATCTGCCTAATAAAGCCCACGCTTCTGAGTATGGACCGGCAATTAAAAAGAGCGTACTTTTTGAAGTTAATCCCGGAACTGCCGCTTGTGCTTTTTCAAAAAAGTCAGCGGGTAAGAATTTTGCGACTGGAGAATCAACTCCATCTTTAAAGCGAATCCAGAGTAATCCTTTAGCGCCTAACTGTGTTGCACGATCAACGATACTATCTAATTCAGAGCGAGTAAATTCATGATCTTGAATGTGAATTGCGCCGATTTTTCCCTTTTTGTCTAGTACTGCTTTAATAAATTTTAGCTCAGTACCTTCAAATAAAGAGGTGCAATCTTGAATTTTTAATCCAAATCTAAAATCTGGCTTATCAGAACCATATGATGAAAATGCTTCATCAAAGGTCATGCGCGCAAATGGGGTTTGAATTTCAACGCCAAGGCCTTTTTTCCAAACATGTTTTAACAACTGTTCAATGGTCTCTTGAATCTGTTTGTCATCAATGAAAGACATTTCCAAGTCAAGCTGCGTGAATTCCGGTTGGCGATCTGCTCGCAAATCTTCATCTCTAAAGCAGCGCGCAACTTGATAATATTTTTCCATACCGCCAGCCATCAATAACTGTTTATACAGTTGTGGCGATTGCGGCAGTGCATAAAAAGAACCTAAGTGAATACGAGAAGGGACCACGAATTCACGTGCACCTTCAGGAGTATTCTTAGTTAAAATTGGGGTTTCAATTTCAAAGAATCCGCGATTATGTAAAAACTCACGCATACCATAAATAATAGTATTGCGCAGCTCTAAGCGCGAACGCATTTGCGGTCTACGCAGATCTAAGTAACGATATTTTAAACGCAACTCTTCATCAACATTGTCCGCCTCATCGAGGGAGAATGGAAGAGTTTTTGCTTTGTTCAAAATAGTAAGTTCTTGAACATGAATCTCTAATGCTCCGGTTGGAAGCTCTTTGTTAATCGTTTCAGGAGTTCTTTTAACCACTTTACCTTTAACCGATATAACAAACTCAGAGCGAAGACTGTGCGCTAGAGTATGAGCAGTAGTTGAAAAATCAGGGTTAAACACTAATTGCACAATGCCGGATCGATCTCGCAGGTCGATAAAAATAAGCCCACCATGATCACGGCGACGGCTTACCCATCCACATACGTCAACGGATTTTTCTAAATGATCTGCAGTGATTTGGCCGCAATAAGCGGTTCGGGCATAGTGCATTTGTTTATACCTTAATTCAAGGGTATTTTATTGATTTAAAGAGGTTATTTTAGCTTAGCATGCTTATAATCGATTGTTAAGAAGGGAAGATTAAGGCAATCCACCACCGCCAAACCACTCTTTTAAAATAAACTCATCAATGTGAGCGCCAAATTCAATTAAAAGTTGAATTCTGGGGTTATTTTCAGGATTTCTTACAAACCATGGCCCTTTAAATTTCGCTGGCGCACCACGCTCTAAAAGTAATCGCGCATTTTTTAATGCTGGGTTGTCATGATTTGTCCACAGCGCTTTGTAAAGAGCTGCATTTTGCCCACTCCATTTACTTTTAACTTCAGCCGAAGCTCCATGATCAAGCATAAACTTTAAAACTTCGTATCGCTCATCCTCTTCTGCAAGTCTGACAATTAATGATTCTCCACCAGTGGATATATCTTTAATTGCTAGTTCAGGATTGCGTTCTATTTGCTCTTGCATATAAATAACATAACGCGGAGGACTGTTTTCTTTATAAAAAAAATAAGCACAAGGATCATAGTATCCAATACCAACTTTCTTTTTAAGCTCTTCAAGCTTTTCTAGCGCTTCTTTTTGAGTTAACTGTTTTTGTTGATCCATCGCAATTAGAGACGTGCTACTTAATACACATAACAAAATAAGTATTGGTTTCATCATAACTTCCTCTCAATAAAATGCCCCGCAAAAAGCGGGGCATATTTTTCTAGAATGCAAATTCTAAACCGAAGTTTATTGTATAGGCAACATCATCACCGATGTTTGGCAGATCTTTCACATTTGGATTGCCACCATTTGATTTTTGCCACACTTCAAGCAATCTGCGCTCTTCAGCATTAAATGGTTTACCTTTATGATCTTTGAAATATTTGCCGGGAATAAATACTGAACCGATCGCAAAACATTTTAAACTACTAAATGGGAAGTAGCTTAAGAATATGTTCGCTTCAGTTCCCATGAATTTTCCTGCAGGGTCATTAGAAATATCTTTGCCTGTAAGTGGATTAAACTTATTGCCTGCACTTGGCGCCCAATATGCAAACACGTTTGGATTTACCACAACACGCGTTTCCTTGCATGAGCTAGGTTTCCACGTAACACCGGTTCCAAAAAATCCTAAATTAGTAAAACCACTATTTCCGGATGTAAAGTCTTTATTTGCTAAAGGGAATTCTGGTTGAGTTCCCGGACGGCGTACTTTGCCAACAGTACCTAACAAGAACACGCTCTTTACACGTTTACCCGCATATACTTCTTGTAAACCAATAAATCCTTTATAATCTCCATCTATCAAGGTAAAGTTAGGATCTTGATCTCCAGAAGCATAACCACCGGTTACCGCAACTTGAACATCTTTTTTGTAAACCCAGTATGAAGCATCAGCAACAAGCATCCATCCTTTATAGGTATTTTTATATCCTTTGCAATCCGGACCAGTTCTGAATCGAATATCAGAATTTCTTAAATCCAATGGTCCTGGAATATATCCGAGGCTTGGCAATGCAGTTGCTCCCGGAATAACTTGGCCATTATTAGTTACACAGCCAGTATTTCCTGCATTGTTAATCGCTGCTTGGGCAGGACTCTTTGGAACATCAGGAGCTTTTACACCATTAAATTGTGGGTTTGCATTATCATTTACCACAAGCACTTGGCTATTTACTGATACCAATTGCCCATTAAAGTTGTCTGCAATTAAATAGTTGCGATCCCATGGACGAACCCATTGGCGACCAATATTAAACGCACCATCAAATCCAAATTCAAATGGTCCGGCAATATATTCACCCGCTAACCCGAACGTACCTAATTTGCTATTTGAATCTGCAGTAAATTCTACCCGTTGCTCAGGATCATTGTTAAACATTCCATAAGGTTCAAGAGTAAATAGACCCCAGTTATCTGAATCACACGCAGTCCAAATTACACGCGCTGCAATTAAATAGTTATCTTGTCCAAATCCACGCGCAGGATTATTGCGGCGTCCAATTTCATTGCGATAAATTGGTTTGTTGGTTTCAAGCAATGAGTTGCTACGACTTTGCAATAAAGCACCATACACATCATAACGCAACACATCAGGAATAATATCACCCGACAGCTTAAGACCGAATGCAAATTGATCAATCATGCTATCTGAGTAGAATCCAAGGGGGCCGGGCCCGATGGCATATGCCGCACCTAATGAAATGCCACGCCCTAATTCAAACGGGAAGGCTCCGACGGTGAGGCCATGACTAC
>CAYSAX010000073.1:0-1201 GCA_964429045.1 uncultured Pseudomonadota bacterium | reverse complement strand
CTACAATCAGTGCAAATATTTAAAAGCTCAACTAAAGACAACTGCAACCAAATCTCGCGCATCCAGAAGAACAAACGAGGGAATGCATGGTTGTGATCTCCAAATTCTAAACCACCAGCACGAATATGAGAAGGTAATGTCAAAGCAACAGTACTTGGACTTCCCCATACAGCACGATTACGAACGGATGTTTTAAATTCAGCAGCAGGACATCCATAGGTATCTTTTCCGTACACTAAATTAAGAAAGTAATCGTTGGTATGACGGAAATAAAATATAGTATCTTGTGGCATGTTATTATTTAAGAAGGTAAAGTTTTTACCTGCAAAAACTTCTGGCTTAAAGTAGCCCCAGAAATCGATTTCAATATCAGACTCTGGTTTTGAAAGCAAACAAGATTTTGCATGTACATTACTACCAAAAACAGTAGCCAAAATAACCGATGCAAATATTAACTTTTTGAAAAGCAACATGTATAAAAACTCCTGCTAATGCTGATGCTGCAGCACAAAAGCAAAACTCCCCTTGGGAGTAATTTTAAACAATGAAAATCGATTTACGGGAAAAAACTTACGGTTGTGATACATTAGAAAAGATGTGATTACAACTGAGTTTTCGCATTAAATAGGGTACGCTAATAGGCACTTTTGTCAATCAATAAATCTTAAAAAGGGCTTTTATGTCAACAAAAAAACGTCGTCTTTTACTTGGCGCGCACATGTCTATTTCGGGTGGACTCCAAAATGCGATTATCAGCGGCAGCTCAATTGGATGCACTACTATTCAATTATTTACTAAAAGTAACCGCCAATGGAATGCACAGCCGCTCACCCAAGAACAGATAGAACTATTTAAGCAGACATATAAAGCACATGATGTTAATCCGATTGTTGCACATGCTACTTATCTTATTAATATTGCATCACCAGATCCTAAGATCGCACATGCATCCATGAAAGCGCTCGCTTTTGAAATTGAACGATGCCAATCAATAAATATCCCTTACTTAGTTTTGCATCCCGGTTCTTATACGAGTGGCGACCGTCAAGAGGGCCTTGATCGTATATCTAAACATCTTGATGAGATTTTTGAACAAGTTCCTGGATCTACCATGATATTACTCGAAACTATGGCCGGCTAAGGATCGGTGCTTTGTTCAACATTTGAAGACATTGCAACAGTTATTAATCGTTCAACTCAC
>CAYSAX010000072.1:0-6332 GCA_964429045.1 uncultured Pseudomonadota bacterium | reverse complement strand
TTTGTTCTTTTTAAATAAAAATCTTGTTTTAAAAATGAAAGGTTTTTTTTTTATGTTTTTTGTTTTTAACCTTTGAAACCTAATTAACGGGCATAGGAATGACGACAATTTTTTATTTCTGATTGAAAGTCTTATTTTTTGCCATTATCATTGCACTTTTTATATGTTTCGTTAGCGATCGAGGCATAAAGTGAAAGAACCGTCTCCATTTCTTTAACTTTATGTTCGTCCTCTAAAGATGTATTTTTTACTAATTCAAAAGCGGCATTTTGTATATTTTGTCTATGGTTTCCACCTTTTTCATAAGCAACCATTTGTAGTGTTTGCTCTATGAGATCACACAGATTAGATTCATTAGAATTTTTAGGTTTTTTACAAATTGCTTGCAGAGCAGGCCCTAACTTTTTAAGCCATGCCGGTTTTTTACTTTTTTTCAATTCAGATTGTTCAGGTACTGCACCAGTTGTTTGAGCAACAGCTTTATATAGTGACTCCATTGGAAGTATAGGTGATGCAAATAATAAGATGAGTAATGCAGAATATTTGAGTGTATTCATAGTGTCTCCTTTGAAGCTGATTAGTATATTTGCACGTAGTTTAAGACTAGCAATGACACAAGTCAAAACATTTTTAAAAAAATGGATTACAAGAAAGTAGTCGTTTGGTGATTGCCCAACATGCTTGAGTAAGTGGTAGTTCCTTTAATGATTTTAAAGCAAATTTGGTGCAGCTTGGCTCAAATTTACATTTGGCCGGCCCAAGGATAGGGCGCAGGGCGATCAATGTGCTGCTGGCCAAAAATTTGAGCATTTCAGGAAATTTCTGAACTAAGAACATGGACAAGAATCTCTTTAAGGGTTGCATGAGAGAGTTTAACCCCATCTTTTTTTACGATAACCACCCAATCAAATCCGGGCTTAATAAGGCCCAGTTCATGAAAGAGCGCTTTGAAACGGCGGCGGATGGTATTGCGTTCAACGGCATTACCGATTCGGCCGGGGGTTATAACCATCAAAGATCCTTGCGAATCTGAGGGGTTGCCCCTTAAAAGGTCAAAGCCCGGATGTCTTAAAAGACGTCGGGCTTTGTACATTATTTTTTGATACTTATTAGCAGGGGTGCGGCTTTTTGGTGACATCGCTTACGCACGAACTGCAATACGTTTTCTGCCTTTAGAGCGGCGACGCTTAACGATTTTTCTACCATCGTGAGAAGCCATACGCTTTAAGAAACCATGTTTTCTATTTCTTTTTTTGCGGCTTTTTCTAAAAAAGGTGACTGACATAGTAAATTCCTTGAAAATTTTTAATGTAATATCACCATTTTAGGGCAATTTCACTATTATTTCAAATTTTTTTAATAGTTAACTTATTGAAAGTAAGCAATAGGCCAGCAAGAGAAGTAAGGAAAGCTGAAGACTACAAATTAAATATTTCTAATAGAAAATATACGAAATTAATATATATTGACTATTTTCAGAATAAATATTAGTTTGATTGTGTTATTAGCCTTATTTTCCACTAAGTAGTCTTATTAATCTATAAGAGAGAATAGAATGCTCAATTTTTTTAGAAAGCCGCTTGGATTTGCAATTTTTTCTACTATTTTTGCATTGATTAATCCGGTTGAATCCTCTACTAATTATTCATCATTGGTAACGTACTTTATTATCGGATTATTGATAAACTTAGCTGCACTTTTGCTATACCGACTATTGATTAAGCAAGAGCCTTTTACGCAAGATTTTATTGAATCATCAAGTAAATATTGGGCGAGTATTTGGACAATGTGGATCCTTTTAAACATGGCTATTTTTAATTACGCTTCAGTAATTATAAAATATAATCTAATATTGAAAATTTTTATAATAATTATGATGGCTTTATGCTCTTGGGCTTTTCAATATGTGCTGACTTACTTCTACTTATGGTTAACTGATAAAATCGCACATTATTTTATAAAAATTAATATCAAATAAGTTGCATAAGATTAAATTGTTTGCTCCTTTATCGCACATGGCTTTAAGTTAAAAAGAACACAATTTATAAATTCGTCCCAATGACCCATATTTTACATAGTTATAGCTTTTGAATTGATTTATTTACTGTGAATGACATGAAAAAAATACTCTTGATTATGCTGGTATGCATATTTAATACGAGCTTATTAGCCATGGATTGGTCGCAATTATTTGACTCGATTAAACAAAAAGAAGCAATAAGAGAAGAGATCAGAAAAAGAGCTCAAGAGGCGACTGATATGATTAAGCAGCTTTTAAAGGTTGAGCATTGTAAATTTCGGCAAGCCGGGGATTTAATGAGGCCGCAGTGGATGCCGGACGCAATAAAGCAAGGTGCTGATGCGAATCTTCAGGATGAAGAGGGTTGCAGTTTGTTAATGGCAGCATCTCGTGGCCGTCATAATGTATATGTAATAGGTATGCCATCATTACTCAGGCAAAAAACTCTTCGTATTGATATGCAGGATAAGCAAGGAAGAACTGCTTTAGATTGTGGTAATTCTGAAGCGATAAAATTATTATTAAGAGCTGGTGCAAATCCGTATATTCGCGGTGTGGATGGTTGTACAAAATGGCATGGAGTCGTGCGAAATTGCACCTGGAATGCTTTAAGAGTGTTAAAGATTTTTTTAAAATGCGGAATAGATGCGAACGTATCAGATCTTAAGGGTACCACCCCTTTAATGGATATTGCTCAAGACAAATGTGACCCTTCACTTGCCCTTATCAAAGAGAAGAAAGATTATCATGATAATGAAAATGTCAAAAAAGTACAGCTATTGCTCGAATATGGAGCTGATAGAACCATGAAAGATTGTGCAGGAAAGACAGCATTAGATTATGCCAAAGAAAATGGCAATCTAGCTATTGAACAATTGCTTACTCAAAAAAATCAGAAATTATTATAGAAACTGATAAAATTTAAAAAAGTATAGAAGGTGTCACATTTAAATGACACCTTTTTTTATGCTTATAAGCTTTTAAGATACCGTTCCGCATCCAATGCAGCCATACAGCCGGCGCCGGCGGAGGTAATTGCCTGGCGGTAGCGATAATCCGCTACATCTCCGGCTACAAAAACTCCCGGAACCGAGGTTTGGGTCTGATCTTTTACTTCAATAAAACCGAATTTATTGAGTTCTACCTGTCCCTTAAATGGGCCAACATTGGGATTTAAACCTATTGCTACAAATATTGCATCGACAGGGATATCTTCAGTCGTACCGGTTTTTTGATTGCTGATCACCGCATGGGTGACATGATTGCCGTTTCCTTTCATTTGAGTAACGGTACTGTTGTAGATAATCTTTATTTTAGGATTATCGATCACGCGCTCTTGCATGGCATGACTGGCGGTTAGCTTATCCAGAATATGAACAATGGTTATTTTATCAGTGAAATTCAGCATGAATGAGGCATCTTCCATGGCCGTATCGCCGCCACCCACGACAAGCACCGGTCTATCTTTATAGAAAGCTCCATCGCATACGGCACAAGTGGTTACTCCTTTACCCCAATATTCGCTTTCACCCGGGCATCCTAATTTTTTTGAAGAGGCACCCGTTGCAATAATAATTGCATCGGCGGTAAGCGAGGTTCCTCGATCGGTGGTTATAACAAAAGGTTTTTTAGAAAAATCTGCTGATACTACTGTCTCTTCTAAGACGTGTGTTCCAAAATGGGTGGCGTGTGCTTGTATTTTCATCATAAGTTGAGGGCCCAGAATAGAGGTCTCTCCGGGCCAATTTTCAACATAGGTGGTATTCATAAGCTGCCCTCCGGGATTCTTGCCTTGAATCATGAGTGGTTTTAAATTTGCCCGGGCAGCATAGATTGCTGCGGTTAATCCGGCAGGGCCAGAACCGATGATAATGAGTTTATGATGATTGTTCATGTTTATTCTCGTTGGATTTGGTTATTTTTTTGTTAAATGATAAATAATGTGGTTGATAGTTTTTTCTCGTAAGCATACGCGATTTAATTCTTCGGATAAAATCGGAACCTCTTGGCCTCTGATTTTTGTCATCGGTGGATCGCGGTGTAAAAATTCTTTAGTGCGTGGACGTTTGGTTAAATTCAGATAACATTTTACATCCATAGGAGATAATGCGATATCTTCTTCATAGGCCATCTGATCAAGGAATATTTCTTCACGCATCTGTTTTTCTGCTAAGTCGCGAACTGCATCTTTAAAATCTTTTTGAACACGGTATACATGATAATCAGGATTGAATTGAATTGCATCCAAAACAGCTTTTTGTTGGCGTAAAATTAAATGATTAGGTACTTCAAAGCGATGTTTAGAAAATAATAATTTGAGTGATTCTTCAACGGTGGTACGGCGTTGTGACAGATCATTGCGATATGAGAATACTTCAATCAGTTTTTGATACATCTCTTTATTACTTTTAATTCTAAAGTAATGCTTAAACTGATCTAAACAAAAATAGGAATAAGGGACAACATCATTGATAATGATACCAAACGTATAGTTTGTATTGAGTGATTCAGTAAAATAATCTTGTAAGACACGATTTGAACTTACGAATTGTTGTCCATTTTTTTTATTGATAAACACTTCTTGAATCGGTTTATCAGGCTCCTCATCGCCAATTTTTACCCACAGATTCGCTATATGACCATTAAATATCGGATTTGAGTCATTATTTAAAAGTCGTACTGAATAATTAACCCAGTCCCCAATTTTAATACTGGAGTCTGCATAATTCTCTTTTGCAGTGAGCTCTTCGTGTAAAAAAGTTTCAACTTGACGATCTAAATCTTTATAATTCTTTCGTTTAGGCGCTTTGAATGGCAAATATTTCCATTCATGAAACGCTAATGAAGGAAATAGCGATAGCTCAAAGTTAAACACTGCATCCTTACCCGGTTGACTATCAATTGATATGAGACGTGGCCTACCTGCCATCAGGATTTTTTTCTTGTAGATTTCCTGCTCAAGAAAACCAATTACTAAATATTTAAGTAAAAATTCTTGAATATGCTCAAACAGATTTGATTGATAATTTTGTTCAATATAGGCAAAAGGAGTTTCACGTTTATGAAATCCAAAAGCAGGAGTCCCTTTTTGTGAGATCACTGCTTGTTTATATAGAGCATCCACGAGCGATCCGGGTACCACTATAGACATTGAACAAAATGTTGGCTCGTTCACTAAAACATTTAATTTTAGTGCACAGCTTGTATTAGCTTCAGGTTGCATCACCGTACTGCTCCTTTTTTATAAGATTTTTACCAGTCTGGGCGTGCGAAAAACAAGAGGAATAAACTTTCCCTAATTTTAGCATAGTACATTTACAGTTTATGCCAATTTTTTAAAGAAAATGCGATTTATAGCGGTTTTTTAATTTTCTTATCTACTACACTTTTGACAAAAATTGACCAGCGTATTAAACAGTATGCAATTTAATTACTTTAAACAAAGGAAGATCTATGAAATATGGATTATTAATTTTATTATTATCGGCAGCTTCCCTGAAAACTATGGAAAATGCTCGAGGCATTGAAGAAGAACATCTTACCCCTATCGAGGAATGTTGCTATAATTGGTTTAATAAAGCTCAAGAAACACTTCCCCCTACCATGCAGAAATTGAGACCTGAAGATCGCGAAGTTTTTAGCAAAATGATTAGATTGCAAGATGAGCCAGAAAAAGTTATACGGTCACGCAAAGCTTTTGCTGAAGCATTTTGTACTATTGCAAAAGAGGCCAATCCTCCGATCGTGAGACCATTTAAAAAAGAATTTGTTACACATACTTTTTTAAAGATGGCACGCATGCTGGCTTACGGGATAAATAATCCACTCAATCATACTGAAACGTGCATTTGGGCATTCAATCAATTGAGCACAGAAGAAAAGATGACTTTTGGGGAAACTGCATACAATAAAGCGCCCGAAGAAACAAAAAAAGCAGCTGATAGACTGACAGACGTAATATGCGATAAGTTAATTGAAATTAAATTATTAACTACACAAGAGAGAGAAGCTAAGAAACAAGTGTTGTATGCTGAGCGATTGGCACGTTTTGAAAAACAATACAAAAATAAATAATATTCAATTTAAAAACAAAGGCTGGATCATAGGGTTCGGCCTTTGTTTTTTTTAAATGAGAGGGGATTGTTTAGAAGTATAATGGTGCACGAGAAGGGACTCGAACCCCCACTCCCTTTCGGGAACTGGATCCTAAGTCCAGTGCGTCTACCAATTTCGCCACTCGTGCAGTAGAATCCTGTTTGACAGATTGTCAATCAGGACAAATTAAAAGTAATTTCAAGAACTGGTGTCCTTC
>CAYSAX010000071.1:0-6434 GCA_964429045.1 uncultured Pseudomonadota bacterium | reverse complement strand
AAATAAAGATTTTGATTTTTGTTTGGTTTCTTGTGCTCGTGCAGGATAGGGAGTTATAGCAACACTAACTTCCGCAAAATCAGGAATAGCGATTGCTTGAAATTGAACTAACGTCAAAGTTACCGGACCATCAGCTAAATAGGTTGTCACCTCTTGATCGGTAATCAAAGCTCTCGTTTTCTTATTAAATTCAAAAGGCCGTTCTTTGGCCAAACATTCTTGTGATAATTCAATAAAAGTATCAACGTTCCATGCTGCTCTTAAAGCATTATATTTTTGTTGTCCTAATTGTTGTTTTAATCCTTCTTTAACTAATGCAAGATTTGAAAAAAGATTAAAAAATTCATTTTTATTATTACTTATAAAATCTGCACTTTCTTGTTCGCTAATTTGTTCCCCCTTTTTAAATGCTTCAACCTGCTCAGGAGTAAATTTTGATGGATCCATTGTACAAATAATGAAAGGAACAAAAACAAATAGTAAAGACAACAACTTCATTGCTACCCCTTTTTAATCATAAAATTTCGATAACATTGAGCCTTGATTTTTTTTCGACGATCACTGGGGCTTGTCCATTCAGGCAAAGTCAACCATTTCATATCATCGTCCTGCTCATCATGCCACATAACGGCTATAAATTGTTCCTTGGTAAACAATAACCAATCATTTTCTAGATAAATAAGTGTACTATCCACATTGTTATTGCTTACTTCCTCTTCTTGCGCAAACAAATCCTGCATCTGCCAATTTGTTTTTAAAATCCACATTTTCAAAGCCTGATACTTTTGATGACCGAGCTTTTGTTTTAATTCCTCTGCAATTATATTCAAATTATTATGACCTAGATCAATATTCATACTAAAAGTAATAACAGGAAAAAAACATAAAAATAATGGAAGCAACTTTTTCATGTCATACCTTTTTTAATCGATCGTTTTAGATCTATTATTTATCTTTCTGAGAATCTCTACAAATTTAGCAGGAGTAACTTCAACCTGATCATTTCCTGAACTTGCTTTACGATAAAGAGCATCCGAAGAAACCTTCTCATTAGTAGTTCTATAAACTTTCACTAAATCAGGATTATAATGCAATGCAACTGTATAATCATTTGCTAAATAGACATTAAGGGGATTATGAAATCCATCTCGTCCATTTAACAATCGTGGCATATTGTTCAGAAAATATATTACTTGATCGGGTGGTAACATCTGCTTTAAACGCGCTTCTAAACAATTATCTTCAGCTTTTTTCTGCTCAGGTGATAGTTGCATCGCGTTCGTAAAAAGTGGTAATAGAAAAGTTAGTAAAATAATTCTCATATATAACCCTATTGATTCTATAATTAACCAGGATAATAGTATGAAAATTATAATATTAATCAATAACAGGATGTTTTTTTATAAATGTTAATAATCTTTTTAAATCTTCAATTGAACCAGAATATTCGCCCAGTTCACGCGCAGATTTACCGAGTGAATTAGTTTTATAAACTTCTGCTGTGTGCCCTGCTAATTTAAAAGTCACCTTTAAATTATCATTTAGGTCGTAGGAACTTTCCTTTGATATGGGTAAACACTTTTCGGCAGTAGGAATTATTTCTTCTAATAAGCGATTTAAATTCTTAGCGTTAATCATAAGACGCAGCTTATGTTTTATTGCTGCCTCATCGGTTCGTGGACTTGCAGCAACCGAGGGTGGTTGCTGCATTCCATAACTTACTGTATTTATTACTATGAAAAAAATAAAAACTCGTTTCATCATAGGCAACTCTTAGAGCAATTCAGTAACCAACTTACTTAATTCACTACGTTCACTCGTTTGCAAGTATACGGTTCCAAAAACTCTTTGTCCTCTAAAACGTTCAGAAACTACCACTAACCCATTGCTTATAAAGTCTAGATATGGCGAATCGATTTGATAAGGATCTCCCACGAGTACAATTTTACTGCCTTCACCAACACGACTCACGAGTGTTTTAACTTCATGCGGTGTTAAATTTTGAACTTCATCTATCAAAATAAACTGATAGGGAATTGAACGTCCCCGCATGTAGGTTATCGCTTCTAAACTTAATTTGCCGTTTTTAACCAGATCATCCATGGGTCTGATTACGCCTGGTTGGTTTTGTGTACGCTTATCATGTTTATTTTTCTTTTGTTTTTTACGCTCAAAGCGATCACCTTCTAATTCATCAATATGCTGATTCACATTACATGAGTGCATAATAAATTCCATGTTGTCATAAATTGGCAACATCCAACTATGCAATTTTTCTTCAACCGTTCCAGGTAGATATCCAATATCCCTGCCAAGCGGCACTACGGGGCGCGAAACAAGAATCTTTTCAAACTCATCTTCAACTAATGTTTTATGCAACCCTGCAAGTAATGCTAAGAATGTTTTACCCGTACCTGCTGGACCGAACAGAGTCACAAACTGTATTGAATTATCAAGTAACAGATCAAGCGCCATAAGCTGCTGGGCATTGCGTGATTTGAGTGGCCATTTTAATAATGGTTCATGCACAATTCTAAAATGTCGCCCACCTAAATATCTAAACACCCGATAATTATAAGGATTATGTTGGCTAGTTACCAAAACGAACTCGTTAATGGCAAGCGCTTTTTCATCAACTAATTTATCTAAGATTGTTGGAAAATCTCGTTTTAGTTCTACCGCAGGAACATCGACATTTATCCACCCTTTGTAATACTCGTCAGCCGATATCGATTCTTTTTTATAATCTTCTGTGCGTATTCCTAACGCATCCGCTTTTACCCGTGCATTAATATCTTTTGAAATAAAACGAACATCAAAACCTTCCTGCTTTTTTACCAATGCAGTAAATAATATTTTGTTATCGTTGCAATTCAAGTAAAAAGGAAGATCAGGTAATTTTTCATCATTAGGAATAAAAATTACTTTAAGATGACCGCCATTATCAAGCGTCACTCCATCTTTCAATGAACCTCTTTCACGCAATGTATCCAGCAGCCGCGCAGATTCACGGGAATTTCGTCCACGCTCACTCATTTCAGCTTTAAATTGATCAAGCTCTTCTAACACAATCGAGGGTATCCCCACCGTCGCGTCTTTGAAATTAAACAATGCCGACGGATCATGCAGAAGCACATTGGTGTCTAAGATAAATAGTTTTTGTGCCATACTTCTTCCTTTTTTTTACTTCAGCTGAAGCCTATCATACGTTGTATTATACCATGCAATAATTGGGAAAAATGATGGGAGCGGTCCTTTGTCCATATTATTTTATCAGAAAAACTCGATCTTTTTGATAATGTTTTTTTAACTTTTTTTTGATATCATATGCGAGCCACGCCTGTAAAAATTTTAAACTCAATTTACGATTTAAGGAATATCATGAACCGATCGTGTACTATAACAATAGTGATTGCATCCTTGTATTGTTTTTCAGTACATGCAACGGGAACTCCTCAAGAATTACTCAGTCAAATGACCAACGAAGAAAAAGCAGCACAATTGATGGTGGTTGCTGCAGTTTCTAATGAAGAAAAAAATCAAGAAATGATGGAACGTTGGAAAGTGTGGGCAAATTATCGATTGGATAAAGCATATATTGAAGATCTAATAAAAAATCATAACATTGGCGGTATTATTTTTTATGGTAACAATACTAGCCCCGAAGAACAAAAGAAACTCACTGATCATTATCAATCACTTTCAAAGAATCGATTGATAATCGCACTCGATATTGAAAACAGTCTCCGAAATAGACTTGATAAAAAATGCGTTATCAACTTTCCCTGTGCGATGACTTTGGGAGCAATACAAGATAAAAAGCTCCTAAAAAAATTGGGCTATGAGCTAGGCACACAGCTTAAGCAAATGGGCGTGCATTGGACCTATGGCCCGGTGGCAGATGTTAACACACGTGAAGAAAATCCGATCATCGGCTTTAGATCATTTGGATCCGATCCACAAAAGGTGAGCGCATCTGCGGTAGCAATGATGAAAGGATTACAAGCAGCTGGTATCTATGCATGCGCAAAACATTTTCCTGGACATGGTGATACCCAAACCGATTCGCATCATGAGCAACCAACAATTCCTCATCCTTTATCTCGATTGTGTACAATCGAGCTTGAACCATTTAGACAATTGATTAAAGCAGGTGTCAAATCGATAATGACTGCTCATTTAGAAGTACCAGCTTTGGAAACAGAAAAAGGCAAGCCTTCATCATTATCTCATAATATTGTTACTAAACTTTTAAAACAAACTATGAGATTCAAAGGCATCGTTGTTACCGATGCAATGGGCATGAAAGGCGCCAGTAACTATACGCAAGGAAAAGAAGCTATTCCAGGAGAATCGGCAGTGTTGGCGATAAAGGCAGGAAACGATGCGGTATTATGCTCGGTAAATCCGATAGCTGATATTAAAGCAATTGTTGAAGCAGTAAAATCTGGTCGTATTAGCCAAAAAGAGCTTGATGAAAAAGTGCTTAAAATGCTTAAAGCAAAAATGCAGATGTTCAGGCATGAAAAACAGTTATCAGAAAGTCTTGAAAAAAGTCTGCAATCAAAAGAAGCACGCGCATTAAAGAAAGAACTGTATGCAAGTGCGATTACCTTAGCACAATCAAAAAAAGATAATCCGTTTGAAAAGCTTACCGGTAAAGAAGCTGTAATTGTGATTTCTAACACTGAAAAAAATGTATTTGAAACAACGGTAAAAATTAAAAATATACCAACACATCACTTCCCTCAGGATGTTAGCCAAGAAGCCTTAACGATTTTCGCTGATACGATTAAAAAAGGACACGATCACTTTATCATTAGCTTACATGACATGAACTGGCACATTGAGGGAAATTATAACATCCATCCGCATATCTTTGCCTTCATTGATCACCTTAAAAAAATGGGCAAACAAGTGACAGTCCTGCTATTTGGTTCTCCCTATAGCGTTTCACAATTTAAAAATGCTGATAATATTGTGGTCGCTTATGAAAATGATGAAGATGCCCAAGAGGCAGCAGCTCATGTAGTGTGCGGAGTACGTAAAGCAACCGGAATATTACCCGTTAATCTAAATCAATAAACAACGAGAATAAACATGAAATTTTTATTATATCTTTTTTGTTTTATAAGCTTTTATTCTTGTGCCAATGACTCTTCTACCAAGCGCAACATGATCATATTGCTCAATCAAGAAGACAATTGCGAAAATATTGGCAAACCATGGTGGCATTATTTATCGTGCCAATTTCAATCAGCGCTTCAAGAAAAAACTGCTCCTATTTTGATAAATGCCTCATTGTTAAATGCATTTATTGAGAAAAGAAAAAGTATCGAACAAATGTCAAAAATAAAAGGTACCGAGGAACAGAAAGCTCTAGATACGTATAACGCGATCAATCAGCGATTAAATGCCTCATATGCTCATTTGCGCGCAAGAGGATTTGATCCCTTGCAAAGCAAGCAATTAATGCTGGATGAAGTAAATAAACAATTTTATTCATCTACCGCAGTTGCAGAATCTCAAAAAAAATCGATTACACCAATTACCGAAAACGTAGAACAAGCATTAAGAAGTTATTTAACAAAATTTATTCCTGAAGAATGGAATGTTTACACCAATAACAAATCACTGTATTTGTTTATTCCTAAAAAATATGCTGAGCAATTTCCTTATCATGATACTCTTTACCCTCGCTACATACCTAAAGCTAATGAAAGCTCTGCAATGGGGAATTTCGCACTTTCAGCCTCTTGGGAAACAATGCATAAGGACCAGCTTGGTCTCAAACTAAATGCTCTGACTAAAGTAGAAAATATTAACGATGCAGCAAAACTTTATTTTGATTCCAAACAAGAAAACAAATATACCATTGCAGAACAACTACATGATTTTTTTGTAACTAAAACCGATTCCTACTATCGTCCCTATCAATGGAATATCATTTTTAGAGGGCACGGAGGAACATGGTATGATCCAAAAACAGATAGTTTTTCAGAAGTTCGCATAGTAGATCTTCCGATTCCTGATTTTCAAAATGTATTAGATTTTTATCAAAATAAAGTTGTCACCCATTCATTTCATTATGCAACCTGCTTTGGATCGGGCAAACGAATCCAGATGGCCTTTGATAATGCTAATAATCCTACCTATAATTTTCCCATTATAAGTGAATGTACTTCCGATGGAGTAACCTATTGCATGGTCAGAAACTTCAAATTACCTAACCACAATAGCAAGCTTTTAGAAGAAAATGATATTACTACTGATGAAGAGAAAAATTGGAAACTCCATCTCGATTATGGTTATAACTGGACCGAATATTTTAATCAAATGTCACAATATTCATTTGAGGATAATCATGATAATAACCTTTGCCAGTTATACCATACCCTGGGTAATATCACAGAAAATATGATTAGTAATATTCC
>CAYSAX010000070.1:0-6435 GCA_964429045.1 uncultured Pseudomonadota bacterium | reverse complement strand
TTGTCTGCGTGGTATTGCTGGTTTTTCACATGATGAAGCATATACCAAGCAAGGTATTTGGACTAATCCAGAACAGTTTATTTCTCATATGGGTAATGCATCATTTAACAAAAAGGTGCGTGCTTTGGATATTTCTAGTATGCGACGAATAAAAAAATCCGATCTTGAGATGACTAAATTTATTGCTGATTATTTAGGAATTGCAAAACCGGCTTTTTGTTCTTGGGATATGAAACATGATAATCATGGTATTCTTGTGTATGAAACTGAACAAAGTTGTCCGATTGTAAATCAATACATTAAGAATGGTGCATGTTTCTTAGGATTCTGCCCGGTATATTAATGAGTTAGCCTTCAAAACGTAATATCTGTGCCGCATGCAATGATTTAATGTTGCGTGATGGAACCCATGCAGCTATATAGCTAAAGACAAGCATAAGTAAAAATACCCCCATAAAGATCCACCATTCCATATGGATGGGCAAATGAGATGTGTAATACGTATCAGGAAGCTTTATAAATGGATATTTTTGTAATATGAGTCCGATGCCAAATGCGGTAAGCAGTCCAGCCACCGATGCAATGAGGGTAATGCCTAGGCCGATGGTAATAAAAAGTTTTTGAATTGCATGATGCTCCATTCCCATGGAAAGTAATAATGCAATATCGGTTCTTTTTTTTATGATTTGCATAAATATGACCGAAATAATATTCATGATTGCTACCAGTGCAATTAATGCCAAAATCACGATCATCGCGTATTTTTCCAATTTAAGTGCTTGCACCAAGGGCTTATAGAAATCTTTCCATGAAAGAGTGGACAAGCCAAACTGTTGTTTTAATTGAGTAATTGTTTCTTGTTCTAGTGAATCATTTTTAAGCGAAATATTAATCTGTTGGATGCCTTCTTCCGGATATAAGGTATGCAACAGGCTAAATGAACCATATGCCAATCCTGCATCAAATTCGTCAATACCGGTACAAAAGATTCCCGATACTATGACCTCTTTATTAGATAAGGTTATTTTATTTGAAAGAGAATGGTCTGCAATAAAAAGAAGATTTACGCAGTCGCCAACGTGAACATCTAGTTCTTGTGCTAAGGTATTTCCAATTATTATCTTTTGATCTTTTAACAGATCATTAAGAGTAGCATGCGTGTCTAATAGATTGTGTTCAATCGTGGTTGTTTTTTTCTCTAAGCCCGGATCTACTGCTTTTAAAAATAATGCATTGCTTAAAGAGTCAGATCCTTTTTTTTGTAAAATGACCTGTTTGTATGTTGAAGGACTTATTGCATCAATTCCGTTAAAGCTTTGACCAATATTTTTTTTGATTTTATCAAAATCTAATGATTGTCCTGTCGGTGCCCGCATGATGATATCAGCATGAATACTGCGTAATTTTTGGCAGGTGGCACGCTCAAAACCGTTCATAATACTCGCAACCAAAGCTAAGGCAAATGATCCGATAAAAATAGCGATCATGCAGGTTGCAAGCATAACTGAGATATTTTTTTCAGTGCGAATGCCGATAATATAACGCCAGGAGAGTAACCATACCAATTTGTTCATGAGCAAGCCTTGCTAAACAGGGTGTATATTTTAATTATGGCATTAATCTTGCAAATTGGCACGCGCATTATTTAATATTCGTGCAAATTAAAGGAGAAATAACAGATGGTAAAAATAGCCATTGGAGCGGATCATCGGGGATACGAGCATAAATTAGTCATTCAAAAAGGTGTTTCTATTGATCAGAAAATAGAATGGATTGATGTGGGTACTCATAGTAAAGAGCGCACTGATTATCCGCAATTTGCTCATGCAGTGGTAATGGCAATGCGATCAGGAAAAGCTGATTTAGGAATATTATTATGCGGGACTGCCAATGGTATGGTGATTGCGGCTAATCGTTTTAAAGGTATCTATGCGGCGGTAGCATGGAATGAAGTCACCGCAGCCCGAGCACGCGAAGAGGATAAAGCAAATATTCTTGCTTTACCCACCGATTTCCTGAACCCTGAGCAAGCAGTGAAGCTCACGATAATCTGGCTTAATGCCCAATTTTTGGGTGATCGCTATCAAAAGAGAATTGAGATGATCAATTCATGGGGCGGCTTATAATAAAAAAGCGCCGCATGGTTAGTGCGACGCTTTTTATAAATATTAAATTTCAGATTAAGCAACAGCAGGAGTTGCTAGTGCTGGTATTTCTTTACCTTCAACCTTTTGGATGATGTGAGTAATCTGATCAATGGTTAAGGTTTGTTTGGTATACAGTTCTTGTGCAATAGCAGCTAAAGTATCTTTATGATCTCTTAAGAGAGCTTCAACTTCTTTTTCGTATTCTCTAATACGCGCATCGGTTTCATCACAGATTGCGTTTTGGCGACTCTCAGAAGTTGCCTTTAGATCAATACCATCAGCTACAATAGCTTTAACTAAATTGTATGCGGTATTCTTTTTCCAACCAAAGTGGATACTGCAATTGTTAGTAAGAATACGTTCTGCAATGCGAGCACCTAAGAATGTTTTCGCTTTTTTAAGGTTTTCAGCTTCGTTCTTAATATCATATGAATCATGTTCAAAGTAGGTAAACACGGCACCATGATCTAGACCGATCTGTTTTTGATGATCTTTATTATCGTACTGATTCCATACACTTTCTTCTTTTACTTTAACAACTGCTTGTCTGATGGTTGCTTTAGCAATCCTCTCTTCCATATTGAGTAACAGATGTACGAGGGTTTGGCCTGCATAGTGCGCTGCAAGTAAACGTTTTTCAGTTTCAGAGATCTGTTTGGTATCGATATCGATAACTCTACGCAACTGAACATCAAGTGCAGATTCTAGAATATCCTGTGAAATGATTTGTCCTTTAATACCCACTTGAATAAATGCAGTATCAAGCATCAATTTAATATCTTCAAATGATTTCTCGTGTGTTTCGCGTGCAAGTTTTTCCACATCGATTTCAAACACTTCGGGATCGATTGCAAACTTCTCCAGGCGTTTGAGGATAAATTCTTTGCGCTCTTTCAAGTTAGGATATTTAAAACGAATCTCAAGTGCAAAGCGGCCTGATTGAATTAATGCGGTATCGATATTTTCAGGCTTGTTGGTAGTACCAACAACGATCACTTGGCGTTTTGGATCTTTTTCTTCAAAACCGCTTAATGCTTGCAAGAAATCTGATAATAACGATTTATCTTGAGAGCGTTGCAATCCTAAAAGATCGATTTCATCGATAAAGAGTACGCAAGGTGCAAGCATTTTTGCAACGCCTACCCAGGTTGCAATGCCATCAGTTTTAATATCGTGAGGATTTATTGAAACAAAACGAATTTGCTTATCAGGATTTTGACGGTGAATTTCGCCGCAAATTGCTTTTGCAAAAAAGGTTTTTCCGCTACGGGTTGGCCCGGTTAACAAAATACCAGTAGGTGGGGTTAAGCCATTTGCATCCCAACGTTCTGGATCTTTAATGTATTTCATGTGTGGATATATCAGACTTTTTTCATATTCAAGACCAATAATATCATCAAAAGTAACTGAAGATATTACAAACTCATACTTTTCAGCATTCTTTGCGATTGCTCCGCCTTTAAGTTTGTCAAACCAGATACCGATTTTTTTAGCTATAATAGGCTTTTTGTTTTTCCATTCAGCTTGTGCGTTTTCTTTAATTGCAGAACATAGTAAATAACCGATTGGGGTAACTATGTGCCATTGGTCATGAAGGAAATCATCGATTTTTCCCAGCCATTTGACTGGTTTGTTAGGATCTCTTTGATACACAACACCTTCATCTGTTTTAAGACGATGAGTGCGGAATCCAAACAACTGTCTGAACCATGAGTCCTTGGATACAAAGAAATTATCATCAAAATAGTAAGCACCAAAAAAAGTGCTGCCGGTAAGTATCATTGCATAGGTATGAAGATTGTATCTTTGTACCGGATCAACTACATAATCTCCTACAAATCGAGCTGCCTTATTGGTAAAGGTGAGATCGATCTTTTCAGCATTTTTTTCTAACTTATCAAGTTCAGCGTTGGTCATCATAATTTCAATGAACAGTTCGTTCATTGAAACATCATCATCTAAACGAGAACGTTTGAGAGCACCGGCTAAGTCTACTAAGCTCCACTTTCTATATTTGTGAGCTTGTACATCGGCTAAATAAGTTAAAATCGCTTTGTTATACTGAAATGCCCCTTTGATGGCATCAGGATTTGAACCGGCGCTGGCCACCTCTTTTTGTACCATATGAATATCATTGCGTAAGGCAACAATTTCACGTTTGATATCTTTTTTAGTAACAATCTTGCTGTTATCGACGTTGTTGTTGATTGTTTGTAAAATGCGATCAAGTTGAGATAGCTGATTGCACACATTCATTAGTAAATTGCCGATAAAGTCTTGATTGGTTTCGCGTGCTTTTTGCAAAAGGCTATTAAAATTAGTTTCAAGATTTTTTGATATGTCTTCAAAGTCTTGGGCAGACAGATTTTCTTTAGGCATGTTCAAAGGAATAAATTCCTCGAGTTTACCGTTAGTATCTTCTAGAGCTTTGATGATGTAAGTGGTGCACTCATTGAGTAATGCAAGTGCTTGGTAAAGCTCGGGAGCAGAAGCAGTCATTGGAAGTTTCTTGATCTCATTACAATATCCCAAGACTGGCTCTAAAGGATGTGCAAGACGCATACCTTGGCTAATATTAATACTTAAGAGTTGTCGAATAATCATATCAAGATATTCAGCACATGCTTTGCATTCATCAACAAAAGGGTTTTTAGCCATCTCTTTTGCTTCTTGAGCAGTCAATTCTTGAACGTAGTTTTCTTGTGTATCTGGTGTATTGGTATCAGCTGGCAAGTTAGATATACTAAGCGATATCAAAAATAAAAATATGTGCTTATTCTTGAGTTGAGACATAACCTGTTTCCCTTACATTTGCATAAATTATTAATGAATTGATAAATATTTTAATATAGATCTGTATTTTTGTCGATTTTTACTATGTATATTTTCAAGGAGTTTTGATGAATAAAAGGTCTTTTTTCTATATGAGTAGTATTTTTTTTGCTGGATTAACTCTCTTATCGATACCCCAATGTGTGTCTTCCAATGATAGCTCCTGGTCTACTTGGTTGACGGGTTTTTTTAGCACAAAAACGCATTTTGATTTATCTACGTTAAAAGATAAACAGAATGTTTTTCCTATCGTCGTTATTGGTTCCGGGCCTGCAGGTTTGAGTGCCGGGCTTTATGGGGCGCGCGCCAAAAAGAACACTTTGGTGATAGAAGGGCCTAAACCCGGTGGTTTATTAACAGAAACAACCTATGTTGAAAACTGGCCTGGATTTAAAGCGATCTTAGGCAAAGACTTGATGAAAGAGCTTCATGGACAGGCGGCTCACTTTGGAGCAATGTTCTTAGAAGATACGGTTGAAAAGGTTGATTTTAGTAGTTGGCCTTACGTTATTACCACCGAAGATGGTAAAACCATACATGCGCTTACCCTTATTATTGCAACCGGCGCTTCACCAATTCCTTTGGGTGTTCCGGGAGAACAAGAGTTTTGGGGTAAAGGGGTAACTACATGTGCCATTTGCGATGCGCCCTTTTATCAAGATAAAGAGGTTATTATCGTGGGCGGTGGTGATTCTGCAATTGCCGAAGCTATTCAGCTTTCAGGGTATGCCAAGAAAATTACGATTATGGTACGTAAAGATAAGATGAAGGCTGCTCCAACTAATCAAGAATTGTTAGCTGGATTCCCGAAAGTTTCCATACAATATAACGTTGAAGTTAAAAAGGTTCTGGGCAATGAGAATCATGTAACGGGTGTTGAGGTTTATAATAATAAAACCAAAACCACCGATATTATGCCTGTTGATGGGGTTTTCTTGGCGATTGGGCATAAACCTAACACACAATTATTTACCGGTAAGGTGAAATTGGATAATGGCTATGTTGTGGTTAATAATCGTACTCAAGCAACTTCTATCCCGGGAGTATTTGCTGCCGGTGACGTTGAAGATCATCGCTACAGACAAGCAGGGGTTTCTGCCGGCGATGGTATCAGAGCTGCCCTTGATGCGGACATGTTCCTGAGTGAAATTGGCTTTAATTCTGAAGTTGAATCTCGCCTGCAAAAGACCCAGTTAGCTCCCGTTGCTATAATTCCGCCATTAGTTAGACATGTTGCATCGCTGCAAGAGTTTGAAAAAGAGTTGAAAGAAACGAGTAAGCCGATATTGGTCGATTTTCATGCTGACTACTGCTCAAGCTGTAAAGCTATGATGCCTCATTTTAATGCGGTTTCTGCGCAATTTAAGGATTTAGCGGTCTTTATGTCCGTGGATATTGGAGCATTACCCGAAATCGCCAAAAAATATCATATTACTAAGATTCCTTCAATTTTAGT
>CAYSAX010000069.1:0-6447 GCA_964429045.1 uncultured Pseudomonadota bacterium | reverse complement strand
GAATTCTTTGATCATTTTTTAAAGCGCATACGCTCAAAAGATACTATCGCCTATATTGCATCTATTGATGGAAAACCGTTTGGCTATATTCAATATTATAAAATCGATCGCAGCATCGAAAAGACCGGATCATGGCTACCTGAATTGCCCACAAACACCGTTGGTACTGATCAATTTATCGGTGATCCCGAATATCTAGGCAAAGGATATGGCACTTTGTTTATAAAAGAATTTATTACATATCTAACCCAAACACTAGAACCTCAGATAACCACTATCATCGTTGATCCAGAACCGACCAATACGGCAGCAATTAAATGTTATCAAAAGGTGGGATTCAAAGCGGTGGGAGAATTTACAACTCCTTACGGTCCGGCTTTATTAATGAGATACGATATTTAAATCATTAACTTGATGTGTTTTTTGATGCTAACAATCCAAGTGCATTGCGATCTGCTTGCAACATATCATAGTTATTTAATTGCTGTGCCTCATTCCATACATAATGATCATGCTCCGAGCTGAGAATTACCGCATCATTTTTTGCTCTACACACAAAGAAAATCCCGATAATTTGATGCGGAACACCTTTGATCGTAGGAAACCATTCACTCACAAAAATCGGCCGCTCAATGTCTACCTCAAGGCCAGTCTCTTCGCGTACTTCACGCCGCAACCCATCAATATATGATTCTCCCACATCAATGCGGCCTCCGGGCAGCTGATATTTGCCATGATTGGTACCTTCAGTATAAGAACGTGCTTCTCGTAAAATTAATATCTCGTTTTTTTCATTCAGGATTATTGCTTTTGCAGCAATGCGTTGTACTTGCACTTTTTCCATTACAAACTCATTTATAATAGCTAGCTTAAATTTATTTTTTTCTTCATTTCGTAGCGCCAAATTATATCAGAATCTGGAAAATAAAAAGACTCCAAGATCGCAAACCCACATTTTTTGTAAAATGAAAATACACGTGCATTGGATGCAAATACATTTAATGATAACGCTGTTATTTTTTGTTGAATAAGAAGCGATTCTAATGCCGTAAGCGCTTTGCTGGCAAATCCCTTCCCTTGATAGGCAGAATCAATTCCTAGGAAATATAACCATGCCTGCTGATTTTCCATCGCATACCATACAAAACCAATCCGCGATTCATTATCAAAAACACCCAATATATTATGCCCGGGCGTTTGAATGCCCAGAGGCAATAGATCATTAAGCTCACTACGCATACCTGCAGCTGCGTCGATTTGATTATAGCCTGAATCGCTCAAATCATGGATGCCTGAGCGCAAAGTAGTTTGATAAAAGTCAGAATAGCTTTCAAATGAAAGCAGAGACAAAGATATTTTTGCCATAAGAGAGGCGTGTATTAATAACGCATACAAAAAAACTATTAGTTTCATGAATTTTTTAGATAGTAATCAATAGATATAAATATAATCATCTAATAACAGTAACTATATCGATCTATCCTGTCAATGCATCCTGAATTTCTTGCTCATAATATTCATCTTCAGATAGGTAATAGGGACAAGCAGGAAATGAAGATCTTACGTAGTTGCTTAAAAAATGATTTTCCTCTCGCTCCCATTGAAAACCATCCAAATAAGCCATGAGAAGTTCCCGGTGCTCTTCATATCTCCTGCGCGCAAGCTCCTCTCGTTCAATATCTTTAGGAGCGGGCTCCTCTTTCCATTCATGCCAAGAATCGTCTTCGTACTTTTTTTATAAAAAAGCTTGAGTTGAGTACACGGATAACTAACTTGAAGTCTCTTTTTTCTCGCTTCTACACTCTTTTTTAAACGCGCAATATTTAATTTCATTTCTTTTATGTGCGCTTTACGTTTATTAATACTTCCATGTAAAGCTTCATGGCTCATTGTATGTATTGGTATTGAAGTGCAAATCATGATAAATATGAAAAAATTATAAGTGATGTTTTTTCATTTAATACTCAGTCACCGAAAACCATCCTATTACAAAAATTTTGATTGATGGCTCTATAGCTTTAATTGCAGCAATTGCTTGGGATGATAGTTCTCCTTTATCAATATATATAGATAATCCATGTTTGCCTTGAAAAATACTTGAATTAACCAACCCGTTTAAAGAATTTTCATATAGCATCAATTTTTTCAATGAAGATAATAGAGCAATCGTATCAGGAATTTCTTTTAATTTATTCTCTTGTAAGGCAAGGAATTGCAAATTAGGCAAAGGAGGAAAATTAACTTCTTCTAATTGGTTCGTCATCAAATCGAGCGCTATTAACGAATTAAGCCCCCGTAAATCATTGGCATTAATTATTTGTAACTGGTTTTGTTGGAGCGTAAGTAATTGCACATTATTAATATTGGGCACATTTTGTAAACCATTCAAACTTCGTAATTGCATAAAATGAAGACGACATTCAAATCCATTAATAAGAGTCTGTAATCCCCAATCTAGAGGCTTATCATTATGAGAAATACATTCAATTAAATGCGGCAAATAATCAAGATAATCTTGAACTGAAAAACCATAACTTTTTTCTGGAACTCCTTGTAATTTTTTTTCGCTGAGCAAAAAATAATAATGCGCTATTAATTGCATTATATCTTTACTGCTTGCACCAAAAACAGCTGCAACTCTTTTATTAAAGGCTGATTTTACCCCAACAGCGCCCGTAATCCTTTTGTTTAAATCCGCTCTGCTTAAAAAAGTGCTCTGCTTCAGTTCATCACGCGCAACTAATCGCGCGGCAAAATTCAAAATCAGGGGAATATCAAGATAATTAGCAGCCGCTAACAATAAGAGAGGGTTGGCAATTCTTACTTCTTTTTCTAACGTATCAAGCAGTATTTTTTCATTCTTTATATCTTTTAAAAAATATAAATGATGAAGAAGCTGCGCAATTTCCCCCAGAGTAGCACTTGAAATGCTTTGTAAGGGTATTTCTCTTTGACTATCAAGGGCATCTTGCATCATAGATTTAATCGTTTCCGATTGCCTGGCAACATCATTTAATAAAGTGAATCTTTGCCCCTCTGTGCTCATTAAGGTCACTTTATCGGCATCTGTTATATCTTTGGTAGTCTCTTTTTGAACGTCACGAAAAAGCTTATTAACGTCCATTGCCGTCGTTGTGGCGGTAAATATTACCAGGATACTCAATATTAATTTCATAACAGTCCTTACTTTTTTAATACTTAGTTGTCGAAAAACCCATCCATCTATTTTCAAAAATTCTGATTGAAGGCTCTACTGCTTTAATTTCATCTATCATCTGCACGGAGAATTGTCCATGATCAATATAAACTGATAATAATCTCTTGCCCCTGAATGCTTCAGGTTGATTAATTTTCTTCATAGGATTGTCTTGCAAAACTAGCTCTTGCAACATTGGTAACTGTCCTAGAGAATTAGGAACATGTGATAATAAGTTATCATAAAGAATCAGCCTTTTTAGTTTTGGTAAGAAAGGAAAAGTAACTTCTTTTAATTTATTCTCTTGTAAGGCAAGGAATTGCAAATTAGGCAAAGAAGGAAGATTGACCTCTTTTAGTTGATTCACCATTAAATCAAGTGCTATCAAAGAATTTAGTCCCTGAAAATCACTTGCATTGATTACTTGTAGTTTATTCTGTTGAAGCGTAAGATACTCGACATCATGAATACGAGGCACATTTTGCAAGCCCTTTAAGCTACTCAGTTGAAGAAGTACAAGCACACATTGTAATCCATTTATAGAAATGGATAATCCCAAATCTAATGGCTTATCATTATGTGATCGAAACTTAATTAAATGTGGTAAGTAATCAAGATAGTCTTGAACTGAAAAACCATAACTTTCTTCAGGAACTCCTTGTAATTTTTTTTCGCTGAGCAAAAAATAATAATGAGCTATTAATTGCAATATATTTTTACTACTTTCACCAAAAACAGCTGTAACTCTTTTATTAAAGGCTGATTTTACCCCAACAGCGCCCGTAATCCTTTTGTTTAAATCCGCTCTGCTTAAAAAAGTGCTCTGCTTCAGTTCATCACGCGCAACTAATCGCGCGGCAAAATTCAAAATCAGGGGAATATCAAGATAATTAGCAGCCGCTAACAATAAGAGAGGGTTGGCAATTCTTACTTCTTTTTCTAACGTATCAAGCAGTATTTTTTCATTCTTTATATCTTTTAAAAAATATAAATGATGAAGAAGCTGCGCAATTTCCCCCAGAGTAGCACTTGAAATGCTTTGTAAGGGTATTTCTCTTTGACTATCAAGGGCATCTTGCATCATAGATTTAATCGTTTCCGATTGCCTGGCAACATCATTTAATAAAGTGAATCTTTGCCCCTCTGTGCTCATTAAGGTCACTTTATCGGCATCTGTTATATCTTTGGTAGTCTCTTTTTGAACGTCACGAAAAAGCTTATTAACGTCCATTGCTATCGTTGTACCGATAAATATCACCAATATACTCAATATTAATTTCATAACAGTCCTTAACATTAATTGACATCTTCAAGAGGTAATATAAATCTTTTCAAATCCAAAATATAAGCATCACTAAATCTTTGTAGAATTAAAAGATCATTTTTGTTGCATGATCGGACATGGAAAAATCCTCCCCCTAATTCGCCGCTTCGGGCAATCACCGCTTGCGCATGACTTTTAATATCATATAATTTCACCTGTCTGCCTTCAACCGAAACAAGCTGGTTACGTTTTTTTAAATAGCACATCTCGCTAATCGAGTTTTTAGTATTGCTTACCATGACATTATCAGACCAGGAATTTTTAAAATGTAAAAATCGAATGGCCGGTTCCCGACTTTTAAAATAAGTTACATGCCCATCTTCATGCACTATAGGATAAGGATTTCTTTCAGGATCTTTTTCATGAGTATCTTGGAATGCCGTACTTGCTACAACTATTTCCTGCTCACTCATAGGAAAGACGTCTTCTAATTCAGGATCAAAAGTATTCGTATGAATGGTATCGACGCCAGAAATAGCGCTATACCATTCAACCCGCCCATTGCAAACATTGATAATGCGGCTTTTGGGTTTAGAAAAAATAACTTCATGTTTAAAATATCCTCCTCCATTTCGGGCGATAGTTTCTGCTAATGAACCAGATTTCAAATCCCATAGTTGAATAGTTTCAGGATATACGGCAATGAGTCGTTCTGTTTTAGCATCATAAAATATTCTCCGAATCCATTGGCTCCCTTTCAAAAGCTGCTTATATGTTCCGGTTTGGGTATCAAGAATGCCAATTTTCTCTTCTGCTTGAACACTATCCTTCTCACTTTGGGCTACAAATACTGCTAATTGCTTTGTTGGACCCAAAGAACATAACTGAAAGCCACCGAATTCTATTATTCGAATAGTCGCTGGTGGCATCAAAACATCTTCTTGCATGCCATCCAAAGAAGCGATTTTCACATTATTTTTTCCAACACCAGCAATCTTAGATTCTTTTGATATTTTGCATGCCTTTAAGACATCTTGTATTTTGACAACCCCTGGCTGGCTCTCCAATCCATCCTGCTCAGCATCAACAACGATTGGCTGGCGTTCACTGCGTTTTGCATGAGGTGGCTTTTCCATGGCATGAGAATGTAAAATAAGAAAAAAACTTATACTATAAGGGAATTTCATGTATCTTCCTGCTTTAAAATAGTATTTCAATAATAAGGTTACTCTATGTTTAAATATTTTGTTTTAAGTTTTTGCCTTACGTTATTTATATATAATTCTAGTTTTGCTAATGATGATAAACTATTAGCAAGAACAGAAAAAGATAAAGCTTTGGAACTTACTCAAAAAGAAATAGCAGAAATGGAAACATTATTGCTCCATTGTACTAGGCTGGAACCAGTCGAAGTATCGTTAAACCTCAAAGAACGAATGAAAAGAGACCTAATTAAACATTGGAATGAAAATCATCCGGATACGCCACTACACAACGAAGAAGATTTGATAGGTACGGTGGTTTCAGAGTTACAGAAAATCGCATAAAATAACTTCCGTTCCTGTTGAAAATATCACTCTAAAATTTTTATATTATTTTAATTGGAGCAACGTATGTTTAAATATAGTTTTTTAAGTTTGGGCTTAGCGTTATTAATCAGCCCTAGTCTTGCAATGGATACTTTTGAAAAAAAAATGCAAGAAATTGCAAAAAAAAATGAAGATATCAGAAAAGAAGAAGCTGGCAAAAATCAGCAAATGATGGAATCTTTAAACAAGGCTCAATCACTCCAAGAGAAAGCAAATATCATAGCAAGCCGCCTTGGCGTGCAGCCGGTAAATCTTCTGGCGGGAAGAAATCTTTTAGCCGGAGCTGATAAACTTCTTGAAAAAAAATAATGAGATAATTTCTTTTGTATCTATTGGGGTATTACAGCCATCGGTACAACAATAGAACGCATCGATTTTAATCTTTGAATATCTTTAAA
>CAYSAX010000068.1:0-6457 GCA_964429045.1 uncultured Pseudomonadota bacterium | reverse complement strand
AATATGATGCGATCTTCGTAGGGGGAAAACAGAATGTTTTTTGCGCGTGAGAGAATGTGCCACTCAAGCAGATCATCAACTAATATCTGCTCTTTGGCCATATCGGAAATAAATCGTTTGATGTTAGCAAGGCCACCGGGCATATAGCCGATTTTAAACTGTTCAATACTTTGCTTTGAAATATTGCGTTTAGATAAATATGAAAATGGTTCAGCAGTTTTTTTAAGTTGCTCATGGCACCACTCAGTAACCATTTGGCAAATATGAAAATAATGTTTATCGGTATTAGTAGATAAATGAACTTGTTGGCTGATGGTGGTAGGAAGCTCAATGTTATAACGCTCGATTAAATGCTTTGCGGCATCGGTTTGAGAGCATTGCTCAATCTTGGCAATAAAGGCGATCACATCACCGCCCACATGACATCCAAAACAATAAAAAATCTCTTTGTGCGGACTCACGGTGAATGATGCAGTTTTTTCTGCATGAAATGGGCAGGGGCCTTTATAATAGAGGCCTGCTTTTTTGAGTGTTGCGTATTCTCCCACAACATCAAGAATGGTAACGCGTGTTTTTAAGTAACTAAAAAGATTCATGATCTATTCTTTTTATATAAGTTAAAAACATAATAGGCACAACAGGCACATATAAATATTACTGCACTGATCAATTGTGCAACTGATAGGGATGTAATAATGCTACTCGTTTCTCTTTCATCACGAAAGAAATCATTGAAAAACCGTTCTGCGCTCATTGCCAGCAAATAGATGCAAAAGAGCTGGCCTGGTTTTAAATACCATCTACGTGCAACAAAATACATGAATAAAAAAATGCTCAATAGTGCTGCAACGCTATACAGTTGTGCCGGATGAGTAGTAAAAAAATAGGATGCAGGACAACCAGAGCAGCAACCGCCTAAATAACAACCGATACGAGAAATCGCTTGCAAAAGAGGCGCATAGATACCTATCAAGTCTAAAAAGGGGAGAATCGGTATCTGATATTTCTTAAAATACAAAGGCATTACTAAAATCAGTGCAATGATACCGCCTAATAAGGAAAATCCTCCTTGCCATATTGCAAAGATATCAATCCAGTTATTAAATGTATTCCAGTGAGTAAGGACAAATAATAGTCTTCCGCCTGCTATTGCGGCGATTATTCCCGGAGTCAGCATGCTAAAATAATTTTCGATCGAGATAATGGAAGGACGTTTTGGATCTTTGAGTAAAAGATAAGAAAAAACTAACAATCCTATGATGATCATAAGACCAAAGCTATTAATAGAAAAGGGACCATACAAATGGAGAAGTTCGCGTTGCATATCGTTATTGTATCAAAAAAAGGTGTAGTTTCTTTTGATAACTATAAACTATTTTTTGTAAAAAACGAACGTGAATATTATGATACCTTTTTCTTATCTAGTGCGGTTGCTCCTGCGAGTCTCGCGCGCCAGGGTTCATCCTGTTTTTTCCAAGAAAAAGTAAGATCGTATTCCGTTTTATCCGACTTGTTAAGTTTAAAGGTAATCTCATTGGCACCTTTATAAACTCCCTTTAAAAAAGAATACTCGTAGCGAACTACGAGTTTATCGTTAAATACCGGAACTAAGACTGAGCTGCCGGGTTCAATAGTTTTCCAGGCTACCTGGACACTAAATTGAGGTGTCTGCCCGTAATGTTTTAAATCTGAAGGTTTAATTTTATTGATGATCGTAATCAATTGCGGTTGAATGCTGTGAGCATTGATATTGATTACCAAATTTGAGCACCATAGAGCGCTTGCGATTAAAAACAACTGCTTCATAAGTACATACCCTCCCTAAAGTATGAAATTATGTTGTTTTTTCTAACTCAGGTAAGTGGAACTCTACATCCCACCATTGCGGCCAACGGCCGTAATTTTTTACGAATCTCAGCATTTTAGTAAACTGCGGATTTTCAAGGAAGTTAAGTGCCTCGGCCATCTCAGGATGTTTATAAATAAGTGTTGCGATCGAAAGCGGTTCATCCGAGCGTAATTCTTGTTCTTTAAGTGGGCATTTGTATATAAATTGCACACTCATAGGATTGATTATCTTAAGGCAGGTCTCTTTTAGTTTATCAGTAAGTGAGGCAACTGCATTTTTAAAGAGAGTACCTAGAGATAACAGTTTGTTATTTTTAATACCAAAGCTAAAGGTGATTGCTGGTTTATCTCTTCGAATTCTGATCTTCTCAACGGCATTTTGTGGAATCTCTTTTCCGTTAATCTTAATCGTTAAGTGTTCGACAAAGCGATTAAGCTTCTCAGCATCTTCGTTATCAAACTGTTCTGAAAGGCCGAAGAACATCGGAGTATCGTTAACAACGGTTAACTCGACATCACGATCATTTTCCGCCTTGATCTCTTTTAAAAAGTTTTTTAATTCAGGATCTAAACGGTCTGAAAGACATAGTCTATCCGATTCTTCATTATCTTTAGTTTCATCAATTTCCGGTAATGACGGGCGTTGACGAGTGGTGCGTGTGTGTTTCATTGCGACAAGCTTAGTGAGCTTCTCCATACTCATCGAAGACGAAGGGAGCTGCATAGAAATTGCAGAGCACGAAACAGTTAAAAATAACGAACATATTAAAGCGCTTATAACGCTGGTTATATTTCTTTTCATAATTAGTCTCCAGTAGCTATACGATTATGCATCTTTTGTACTGTTTACTACTACAGTATACCACAACCCCCCAAAATAACCAAAAATAGGACCCAATAATAAAATAGAAACACCTAAAGTTTTCTATTTGTCAATTAATATTTAAAAAAATAGCTATGGTATGGGGTATTCAGCTGTTTTGAGGCTACAGTTAGAAATGCCAAATCTTTCCGATAGAATAGGAGATTACCCTTAATTTTTCTGATTAAATTCTCTGATCTTAAAGATAAGCAGAGAAAGTGCGGCTGGGGTCATACCAGGAATTAATGAGGATTGAGCGATGGTGGCAGGACGATGTTTTTTGAGCTTTTCTTGGAGCTCTTTTGAGAGCCCTGGCAGCTCACTATAGTCAAAGAATGCGGGAATTTGAAGCTCTCTATAGGTCTCTATTTTAATGGCCTCTTTAGCTTCACGGGCCAAATAAGGTTCATAGCGGATTTCAGCATGAATATTGAGTGCGGCCCGATCTGATAGATCTTTTGAGGTGATCGCTTTAACGGTATCGAAATTACATTCAAGATCACCAAACAGCTTAAGCAGCTGGCTGCTATTATGCCCGGCACGTAAATCTGATAGGGTAGTTGAGATCAACTCTTTTTCATGTTTAAAATCATTGTATAGCTGTTGTTCAATCAAGCCCAGATTGTAGGCGCGATCGGTTAAGCGTAAAAAAGCATTGTCTTGGCGCAAGGTTAATCGTCGTTCAGCGCGAGAGGTGAACATTCTATACGGTTCATCAACGCTTAAAGTGACCAGGTCATCAATCATGACTCCAATGTATCCTTGAGTGCGCTCAATTATAAATGGCTCTTTTCCTGATTGTTTTAAATGCGCATTTATGCCTGCAATAATTCCTTGACCAGCCGCTTCTTCATAGCCAGTGGTTCCGTTAATCTGTCCTGCCAAAAAGAGGCCAGGCACTGCTTTAACTTCCATAGTATCATTCAGCTGATCAGGCATTGCAAAATCGTATTCGATTGCATAACCAGGACGGGTGATAACCGCTTCTTCAAAACCTTTTATGGTGCGAATGTATGCTTTTTGAATTTCATAAGGCAACGAAGTTGAAATACCGTTTGGGTACAACTCTTCTGTGGATGCGCCTTCTGGTTCTACAAAGATATGATGTGATGTTTTATCGGCAAATCTGCCAATCTTATCTTCAATTGAAGGGCAATAACGGGGACCGATTCCTTTAATATTACCGCTGTACATCGCCGAAAGATGTAAATTTTTTCTGATAATTTCGTGTGTTTTCTCATTAGTATGGGTGATATAACAAGGATGAGTCCCTTGAACTTTATGGGGATAAAACTCAAACAAAAAGTTTAAGTTGTCTGACTCTTGTTTGTCCATACGGGAGAAATCGACCGATGATTTTGCCAAGCGAGGAGGAGTTCCAGTTTTTAATCGGCCCATGCGGATGCCTAAATTGTTCAATACCAATGAGAGGTTAGTGACTGCCTCTTCCCCTTGTCGGCCTGCAGAATAATTGACCGTACCTATATGAACCTTTCCATTCAGGAAGGTTCCGGTGGTTAAAATCACGCAGGGAGCCAAGAATTGAGCTCCATCACGAGTGATAACCCCTTGAATTTGCTTAGGTTTAGGGTCAAAAATGATGTCTTGCACCATGCCCATACGTAGCGTTAGGTTAGGGGTATGTTCAAGAATCTCTTTGCTGAGCTTATTATAGGCATATTTATCGATCTGAAGGCGTAATCCGTGGACCGCTGAGCCCTTGCTGGTATTAAGCATACGGGCTTGTAAATAGGTCTTGGTACATAGTTTGGGCATGAGACCCCCCAGGGCACTAATTTCATAGACGATATGGCCCTTGCCTACGCCCCCGATTGCGGGGTTGCAGGGCATTAACCCTATGGTGTCTAGATTAAGCGAAATGAGGAGTGTTTTTGACCCCATTTTGGCAGCAGAATAGGCAGCCTCAATACCGGCATGACCCCCGCCAACCACAATAACATCAAAATCTCGTGAAAAACTGTTTTCCATTTGTCCCTAAATAAAAAAAATACCAGATACTGGTATTATATCTGGTATTTAATTCTATTTTAGATTATAGAAGAGAGCAAGTAATTAGCTGTTTTGTGGCGAAGATTCAATCTTTATAAAAGAGAAAGGGTGGGATTTTATCCCCACCCTTATATTTGCCATATTATTTTATTGCTTCAAAGAGCTCCTTGTTTACCTCTATTTCCCCTGAGTGACTACTGATGAATGCATTAGTAATCCTTGGTTTAAGTGTGGCTTACAATTGTCTTTCTTTTTGGCCAATAATAGTTAATAATTCGATTCCGTTAATCTTGCTTTGAGTAGTTGCTGCTTTAGCTTTAATCTCAGCGATTAACTTTTTAAGTTCTTCAAGCTCTTTAACAACTAAGTTACTATTTGCAGCGCGTTTAACCAATACTAAGATCTGGTTTAACTCTTGCTCAAGTGTTGTTAATGTATCTGGTGATACGATCTTTTGTAAAAGTTTCTTTAACTTACCACCAAGAACGTGAGGTTTACCCTTATTCCAGTCAGCGCTTGCTTTATGCGCTTCAAGCATCTTGGTAAGTTCATCAAGTTTGGTATAAGCCATAGTTTTAGCAACTTTAGCAGCGTTCTCTACGATTTTATGGAAATCGCTATTTGCTACTGCAGCTTTTAAGCGCTTTTCCATAGGATCAAGCATTAAGTTCTTGATAATTAAAAGTTGACGCTTATAAAGTCTGATTAAGTTAGATTCGGATGTACTCTTAGTCCAACCTTCAACGTCATCAATAATCTGTTCTACCGCATCATGTTTAATACGGTTAACCATAAGCTCTAAAAATTGAGCTTCTGATAAAGTTGGAATGAGTGCAGCGTCTTCTGCTATTTGTTTGGCAAGCCAGGTATTAAATTCTTGGTCTTGCATAACGGCAACCACCGCTCTTTTAGGAATTTCAGCATACACAGCTGATTGGGTTGCGAACGTTAATAATGCAGCTACTACTGCTGCTTTGAATTTCAATGTATGAGTTTTCATGTCAAAACCTCTTTGTCTACAGGTTAAAAATGTTTCGAGACATATTTCATCTTGACAATATTAAGCCTACCAGAGCTATTTTTTTAGTCAAATTGGAGGGCAATCTATTGATTTAAACGAGCGATCGGATATGCTTTAAAAATGTCCTCTTTTTACCCCTATCAAAACCCCTGTTTAAACCTGGAAAATGAATGTTTTATCTCCTTGCCGATTATTTTAAAGATAGTTTCATTTTTGCCAACCTTTTTCACTATATCAGTTTTAGGGCAATTGCCTCTCTTTTGACTTCTCTTTTCTTTGCTTTGGTCTTTGGTGGCTGGTTTATAAGTAAGTGGGCAGGGTATGTGCGTTCTAAGTCTCGGGAATATACCCCTGATACTCATAGGGCTAAGGATAATATGCCTACCATGGGGGGGATATTTGTTCTTGTAACCGTCCTTTTTACCAGTCTGTGCTGGGCAGATCTGCTTAATCCACAGGTTTGGATCTTCTTACTCTGTCTTTTAGGATTCGGGGCTATCGGGTTTTGGGATGATTGGGCTAAAATTAGACAAAATAAAGGTATTTCGGCGCGAGGCAAGTTCATCGCTCAATGGTCTGTGGCAGCCCTAGTGGTCCTTTTATGGGTGTATGTAGGCCATGCTCAAACTACGGTTGCTTTCCCATTCTTTAAGAACCTAAATCCTGATTTAGGCCTCCTATTTATCCCGTGGGCTATGTTTATCATCGTCAGCTGT
>CAYSAX010000067.1:0-6554 GCA_964429045.1 uncultured Pseudomonadota bacterium | reverse complement strand
TCAAGTTGTACGTGGATCATTAGTGTTACCACATGCTAAAGGCGCATCTGTAAAAGTATTAGTTTTTGCTAAAGGCGATCAAGCTGAAGCAGCTAAGAAAGCAGGCGCTGATTTTATTGGTACCGATGATCTGATTGAAAAGATCAATGGTGGTTGGATGGATTTCAACTATGCCGTTGCTACTCCTGACTTAATGGGAATGGTAGGTAAAGTTGCTAAATTACTCGGACCTCGTGGCTTGTTACCTAACAAAAAGTTAGGAACGGTAACATTAGATGTTGCTGCTGTTGTTTCTGACCTTAAAAAAGGTCGTGTATTTTTCAAAAATGACAAGAGTGGCATCGTTCACTTCTCATTTGGTAAGATCTCATTCGCGCCAGAAAAATTACAAGAAAACTTAGTAGCTTTTGTTAAAGCATTATCAACTGCGAAGCCTGCATCTTCAAAAGGAAAATTCCTTAAGAAAATGACAATCTCGTCCACAATGGGTGTTGGTATCCAAGTTAGTCCTGACGAAGTTTTAAGTGCCTGATTGCTTAAGGATATATTATGAATCGACAAGAAAAATCACAATTGGTAACAGCGCTTAAAGACCAATTTTCGCAAAATTCTGGATCAGTCTTAGTCTCTTACAAGGGATTAAGCGTTAATCAGTTGCAAAAACTACGTCGCGGTGTTCGTCAGAACGGCGGTAGCTTTAAAGTTACTAAAGCCCGTTTGATGAGATTAGCTGCGCAAGATATGGAAAATGCTCAACCGTTGATTCCTTATTTTAAGGATCAAGTTGGGCTTGTTTTCATGGAAAAGCAAGATCCTGCGTTAATTAAATTTTTGCATACCTTTTCTAAAGACAATGAAGCATTAAAGTTGGTTGCTGGGTCACTCGAATCTAAATTAGTTGATGCTTCAACATTAGTTCGTCTTGCATTGCTACCATCACGCGAAGTGCTCTTGGCACAAGCATGTGGTATTATGAAGGCTCCGATTACCAAACTTGCCTTTGTCTTGCAACAAATTAGCGATAAAAAGCAGTAGTAGCTAAGCATAAAATACGTAAATAATATTATAATTCTTTTGGAGAACCCATGGCGTCCAATTCATTCGAAAAAATGATCACAGATATCGGCAATATGTCAGTTATCGAATTAAACGATTTTGTTAAAGCATTAGAAGAAAAATTCGGTGTTTCTGCTGCTGCAATGTCATCAGCTGCTCCTGCTGCCGGTGCTGCACCTGCTGCTGCACAAGCTGATGAAAAAGCTGAATACGAAGTTAAATTAGTTGATGCTGGTGCGCAAAAAATTCAAGTAATTAAAGCGCTTAAAGCAGCAACTAGCTTATCATTGTCTGAAGCAAAAGAAAAAGTTGATGGCGTTCCATCAGTTATTTCACCTGCGATGGCAAAAGCTGATGCAGAAAAATTAAAGAAAGAACTTGAAGCGGCTGGCGCGAAAGTTACTCTTTCTTAATTTTTATTTACTGCTTTTTATTGTTTAGTTCCCGAGATACGAATATTAGTTACTTCAGTTGCAAAGTAACTAATATATTTTAATGAGGAGCGACTTAATGTCTAAGTTGCACATGAGCAAAAATAATATCCGTCGATCTTTTGGTAAGATCAAGGATATTGCCCCAGTCCCCAACTTAATTGAAATTCAATCTACTTCTTTTAATGAATTTGCGCAATTAGATTTTCTTCCAAGTGAAAGAAAATTAATAGGTCTTGAAAAGGTCCTCAGGGACGTATTTCCGATAGATTATAATGATAAAATGTCCTTGGAATATGTAAGTTACGAATTGGGTCAATGGGCATGCACATGTGGTAAGCTTACTGGTATCGAAAATCGATATCAGTGGAATTGTTCTTCATGCAAAAAGTCTGATTGCTCAAGACTAGATTCTGATTTCAACTGCCGTTTCTGTAAAAAGAAAACTGCACGTTATAAAACATGTTCAAACTGCCTTTCTCGTGTTGTGGTAAAATTACCAATGACACTTGATGAGTGCCGTTCAAGTGAGCAAACATTCTCTATGCCGCTTAAGGTGAAGATTCAGTTAATTAGCTGGTCAACTGATGAGAAAGGTAAAAAAGTTGTTCTTGATATTAAAGAACAAGATATCTTCTTTGCAGATGTACCGGTAATGGCGGATCTTTATGAAGAAAATGGTCGGTTTTTATTAGGTAATTTGGGAACTTTCCTTATAAACGGCGTTGATCGCGTAATTGTAAGCCAATTACACCGTTCTCCGGGTGTTGTCTTCTCACAAAGTAAAAAAGTGAAAGATTTCCGAGGACGTCCTTATTATTTAGCACGCATTATTCCAATGCGTGGTTCTTGGCTTGATTTCGAATTTGATAGCAATGATTTTTGCTATGTTAGAATCGATAAAAAGAAAAAGATTTTAGTAACCACTTTTTTACAAGCGCTTTGTATAGCTCGTGAAAATATCGTTTCGTTATTCTATAATTTCGAAAAGGTGTTTGTAGATAAAGGGGAATTTTATCGTAAGGTCGATGCAAGCTTAATGGGACAACGTATCGAAAAAGGTATGTTGCCTGAAAAAGAGGAAAAAGCATACTTAGGAAATCGTGTTACTAAGGATATTTTATCTCGATTTGCAAAGGCGGGTATCGATAAATTATCATTGCGTAAAACTGCATTATTAAATCGCGTGTTTGCGCAAGATGTAATCGATCCTGAAACAGGAGAAATTTTGGTTGAACAAGGCCAAGTTTGCTCTGAAGAAAATTACGATTTATTTACCAAATTTAAACATTTAGAATTTAATTTAATTCAATCTTCAGGATATGTATTCCAACCAACGATTGCTATGACATTAACGCAAGACCGTTGTATGACTGAAGAAGATGCGCTTAAGGAGATTCACGGAAAAATCTTCCCTGGTGATACTTCTTCAACAAAGGAAATCAAAGAACGCTTTGAAGATCTATTCTTCAATGGCCGCTTCTATGATCTGACAAAAGTCGGACGTATTCGCATGAACAGAAAGCTTGGTCTTTCTGCTCCCGAAGATAGCGTTGTTTTAACCAAAGAAGATTTAATTGCAACAATTCGTTATTTGGTTGGACTTCGTGAACGCGGTGAAGGTGAATTGGATGATATTGATCACTTAGGTAACCGTCGCGTGCGTTTGGTTGGCGAATTGTTAACTAACCAAATCTATCTTGGATTCTTACGTATTGAGCGAATTATTCGTGAACGTTTTAGAATGCAAGAGCCGCATGGCGCATTGATGCCTCAAGACTTCTTGAACGTAAAACCGCTTAGCGTGGTATTGCGTGAATTCTTCGGTCTTGGTCAATTATCGCAGTTCATGGATCAAACCAACCCACTTTCAGAAGTTGCGCACAAACGTAGACTTTCAGCTCTCGGGCCCGGTGGTGTTCTTAAAGATCGCGCAACAACAGAAATTCGTGACGTTCACACGTCTCACTACGGTCGTATCTGTCCTATTGAGACCCCTGAAGGTCAAACAATCGGTCTTATTTCTTCCCTTGCAACTTATGCAATGGTGAACGACTTAGGATTTATTGAAACTGCATATCGTCCAGTTGCCGATGGCAAAATTAAAGACGAAGTGGTCTTCCTTGACGCATTTGAAGAACAAGATCAGTTTATTGCACAACCAGATGAAGTGCGCGCTGATGATGAACTCAAAGGCGACCGTGTATTTGCACGTAATCAAGGTAACTTCATGTACGTTGATTCAGATAAAGTAAATTATATTGATTTATCACCAAAACAATTGGTATCTGTTTCAGCAGCATTAATTCCCTTCTTAGAGCATGATGACGCCAGTCGTGCATTGATGGGTGCGAACATGCAACGTCAAGCAGTTCCGTTAATCAATCCACACAATACCCTTGTTGGTACCGGAATGGAACGAGAAATCGTTAAAGCCTCTGGTGGAGTGATTACGGCTAAACGTACTGGAATTGTTGAATATGTTTCATCTGAGAAGATTATGATTCGTGCTTATGAAGCAGAATTTAAAAATACAGATGAGTGGATTTCTCAAGCGATCGATACGTATCACTTAAGAAAATTCCAACGTTCAAGTCATAGTACCTGGATTCATCATACGCCAATCGTTAAACGTGGCGAATATGTGAAAGCAGGAGATATCTTAACCAATGGTTCATCGATTAAAAATGGTGAATTAGCGTTGGGTTCAAACCTTGTTGTTGCCTTTATGCCATGGCATGGTTACAACTTTGAGGACGCAATTGTTCTTAATAAACGTTTAGTAGCAGATGATATTCTTACTTCAGTTCATATTGATGAATATAAAGTGGATGCACGTGATACTAAGCTTGGACCTGAAGAGATTACTCGCGATATTCCTAACGTCAGTGAAACAGCCTTAGCTGGTCTTGATGAAGATGGTATCGTGCGTATTGGTACTCGCGTGAAGCCTGGGGATATTTTAGTAGGTAAAGTAACACTTAAAGGGGATATTCAATATTCTCCTGAAGAGAAACTTTTACGTGCTATCTTCGGTGAAAAATCACGTGAAGTTCGTGATACTTCATTGAGAGTACCACCTGGTATCGAAGGTACTATTGTTGATGTGAAGATCTTCTCTCGTAGTGGTGTTCGCAAAGACAAACGTTATAAAGATGAAATTACTAAACAAGTTGCTAAAGTTGAAGCCGATGCAGCTGACCATATTCGATTCCTTGAAAAGATGGTTATCGAAAGTATCGCTAACGATCTAGATGGTAAGAAAGCCGGTGCAACTGCTTCTAAATCAGTCGTAACTGATGGAGCATTTGATAAGGATAAAGTTTTATCTAAATCAATTACTGAATTGTTTGCTTTAAAAGTTACTGACAAAGAGATTGCAGAAAAGATTTTAAAACTGAAAGATTCTTTTGAAAATCAGTTGCGTATCTTAGCTGTACTCAAAGAAGAACGAATTAACAAGCTCAAAAAAGGTGACGTATTACCTTCTGGCGTAATTAAGATGGTGAAAGTGTACATCGCTATGAAACGTACCATTCAAGCAGGTGATAAACTTGCAGGACGTCATGGTAACAAAGGTGTCGTTTCAACAATAGTTCCGCGTGAAGATATGCCATACCTTGATGATGGTACGCCTGTTGATATCGTATTGAACCCACTTGGTGTTCCTTCTCGTATGAACGTAGGTCAAATTTTAGAAACAGCGCTTGGATTAGCTGGTAAAGAGTTTGGTAACAAACTTGAACAGTTAATGCAAACTGAAGGGTTTCAAGAAATTAAAAAATACTTGAAAAATGCTTATGGTTCTGAATTGGTTGAATCGTACGAAAAAGAATATGGAAAAGAAGGCTTAACCGAGCTTGCACATAAAACTGCAAAGCATGGCGTTCAATTTAGAACTCCAATCTTTGATGGTGCTCACTATGATTCAGATGTTAAACCATTGCTTGAAGAATTGAATTTACCCGATGTTGGTTCATTCAGACTTCGTGATGGAAGAACTGGTGAATACTTTGAACAACCGGTAACTGTTGGCGCAATTTACATGATGAAATTGAACCACATGGTTGACGATAAAGTTCACGCTCGTTCTGTCGGACCTTACTCTCTCGTTACACAACAGCCGTTGGGTGGTAAAGCTCAATTGGGTGGTCAGCGTCTTGGGGAGATGGAAGTCTGGGCTCTTGAAGCATACGGAGCAGCTTATACATTGCAAGAAATGTTAACGTATAAGTCAGATGACGTCAGTGGTCGCCATAAAGTGTATGAAGCAATTGTTCGCGGTGAGGAAGTTCCTGAATCTGGAGTACCAGAGTCATTTAACGTACTTATCAAAGAGCTTCAAAGTTTAGGTCTTCAAGTAGATTTATTTAAGAGCGGCAAGGAGAAAGCAAGTGAATAGTCGAATTCTAGATCGCTTTAGAGAATATGTTAATTTAACGCAGTTTAATGCGTTAAAAATCGGTCTTGCCTCTTCTGAAAAGATACGATCATTGTCATATGGTGAAGTTAAGAAAATTGAAACCATTAACTATCGTACTTTGAAACCTGAAAGAGATGGACTTTTCTGCGCACGAATTTTCGGTCCTCAAAAAGACTGGGAATGTAACTGCGGTAAGTATAAACGTATGAAACACCGTGGGGTAACCTGCGAAAAGTGTGGTGTTGAAGTTATTCAATCACGCGTACGTCGTGAACGTATGGGGCACATCGAATTGGTGTCCCCGGTATGCCACATTTGGTACTTAAAAGGAATTCCAAGTTATTTGGGTCTCTTGCTAGACTTGCCCGTTAAAGATCTTGAGCGCGTTATTTACTTTGATGCATACATTGTTATACATCAAGGACGTTCTCCTTATCCACGCAAGACCATTTTAAATAATGCTGAATATGAAAGTTATTTAGATACCCATCCTGAAGATCTTGAATTTGCTGCTGGCTCAGGTGCCGAAGCGATTCGTGATATTTTAGGAATGGCCGATCTAAAATTAGAAATTGCTAACTTAGAAGAAGAATACAGACATACTACTTCAGTAGCGATACGTCACAAAATTATGCGCCGTATCA
>CAYSAX010000066.1:0-6788 GCA_964429045.1 uncultured Pseudomonadota bacterium | reverse complement strand
CGCGCATAACAATGCTATCATCATTAGGATTTTTATTACCTGATGAAGATGCTAAAACTTTACAATAATCGGGCAATCGTTTATCGCAAAATGCTTTCATATCTTTAATTTCATTACGAAATTTAAAGGAATATTTTTTTTCCAAACATTTTTTTTCTAATTCTTTAAATTCTGGACCAAAGTTTTCTTTTGTTTTTGATTCATAATTTTTACGAGATCCACCTAATAGAACAGTTAATTGTAACCCTTTTTTTAAACAGGCATTGCCTATTTCACACAAAAAATTGCAATGATCAATGTCAGGGTGGCTTGCAACGATAACAAGATCGTTTGATCCGCTTGCATCAATCTTTTTCATCATTGCAGTAATAATAGCCGCTTTATTCTGGTTTTTTCCCGCTGGCTGTTGGGATGAGCCGCAATCAACTAAAAGCGAGGGTTTACCCGGGAATGTGGTAAGAGTTCCATTTCCTTGTCCCACATTAAAGATGGTAACTTCCATTGCTGGTAAAGATAAAGATAAAATGAGAGCTAAAGATACGTAAATACGCTGCATAAAACCTGATGAATTAAATATGAAATAAAAATATTTTATAGATACTATTATCAGATTGCAATATTGAAGATTTTCTAATTGTTTAAAAGTGATTTTTTAAAAGCGAGTTTTGTTATCTTTTTAGTAATCTCATTTTTAAAAGTATAGGATCTAATGGCTATGAGAGCAAAAATGCCGGTAAGCATTATACCAATATGCAGATCGTGTGGGTTAGCATTATTTCTAAGTCTGAAAACCTGTATTGCATTCGCACAACCTATCGTACTTAAAGCAGATGTAAGTATTAGAACCAAATTGTTTGCAGTCGCGCTTTTTTTTACTAGAGAAATTTCAGCTTCAATTTTTTGATTGAGAAACTGCTTTTTAGCTAAGCTTAAATTACTGTTTAAGTAATGATATTTTTTTTCGATGGTATCGAAGTAATAGTGCTGTTTTGTATCCAATGCATAGCAAGGTATTTCTAAAAAAATAATTACACATATTATTTTTGTTACAATGCTCATTTTACTCGTTAAAATCGCTTAGAATTATTTTTTTGAAAGTTTTTAGGACGCAAAACCTATATGCTCTGGAAAATCATTTTTTAAAATTGCTTTTAACGCTTGTATTGCAACACGTCTTGCCGCAGAAGATGTAATTTCAGGGATATGTGTAAATTCTGGAGAGATATCAAATTGCATACATCCTAATAATAATTGGAAGTTTTCATCTTTGTAATAACATATTTTTTTTTCTAGAGGTTTAATCGAAATAAAGAAATCAAAAGGATTAATGCCATAAGTTATTACTTTATAATAATAAATGTTAGAACCTTCTTTCATTTTTTTTATATTGATTCCAATAGCCATTTGTAACCTATATTTTAATTCAAGAACACCAACTAATATCATCCGGAAACTGATTTTGTTTAATTGCTTCTGTGGACTTCTATATTTTTTAAAGCTGATATCAATCTATATAATCAGCTGTTAACTTTTCAATTCCAAAATCTTCGCCTAAACTTAGTGCAATTTCTATATAATACTTAAAGTCTATTTGGGTATAAAAATTTTCGATAGTTTTATCTTTGATATTATAAAATGCGCCTAAGCTGTATTCCAATCTTCCTTCATCATCTTTATAGAACCAAAGAAGGGTAAAATAGCCTTTAGTAAGTTCAATAAAAAGTCCATCATCAAATTTTGATTTTGTTAATACATTCTTGAAAGCTTGATTAGAATCTATTGTAGGAGAATCTTCATATCTTTCTCCAGGAATGAAATCATAAAAAATAAAACCAAGATTTGAAGCTTTATCTATTACTTTTTTTATATTTTTTTCATTATATTCAATACTCAAAGTAGTAGTTACAAAATAATCTTTGTTCATATTGATATTATAGTATCATAAATTTATTTAATCTTTCTGTGCGTGTAATTCTATTATCCTGACTTCTTCACTTAATGCTAGCATTAAAGATATATAGCGTCTTATATCAATATTATTTTCATCATTTTCATATTCATTGAGAATTGAATTAAAGAAATTTGAAAACATTATTCCTAACGAGTTGCCATAATTAATATAATGCAAGAAAAAATGAAAATTTGAATATTTTACAATAATAAAATTTTCATCAGAACGATTTTGGATAATTATATCTAAAGCTTCGTTAAGTGTGATTGGAGCTCCTAAGCAATCGATTCTTTTGTAATCGACTGAGTAGTATGTAAAATCTAATTTATTTATTCCTTTTTTTAAAAATATTTCTATGTTATTTTTATTAAAATCGATATTTAAATTTATTGATACAGAATATCCTAAGCTCATTATTAACCCTCTACAAAAATTATTTCTTTTTCATTCAGCCATTCTTTTATATCTGTAGTTAATTTATTTTTCGAATGCAATTCAAAGTCTTTTCCTTGTGATTTAGCGAGAGTGGTTGGGATTGGGGCTGGTATCTTAATACTTTTCGGAACTATTTTTGTTAAAGCAGATTGTGTTGGAGCAATTGCAATGTTAATAGTAGGTGTTGTGATTGAGGCAGAAGAAATCGATATTTTGGGAACGCGTGAAGCAGTGGCTACACTTGCCAAAGCAGAAGGCATATTTGATGGAGTAGGTATAGGAGTGAGATTTTTGTTAATAAAAGTTGTTATTTTGGCTGAGTCTGTAGAAGTTACTACTTTTTGAGCCGCCTTTTTAAGTCCTTGAGTCATTAATTGCGGAGCTTGTTGGCTTGGCTGTTTTAAAGAATGAAGATCATTTTTTCCAAAAGCAAAATTACTTTCGGAGCCTTTTTGAAGATGCGCTGCAATACTTGCTCCGATGGCTGAGCTGGCAATATATTGGCCAACTTTACCAACTACTTTTTCAATAAGCGGTTTATTGAGCATAATCCAAAGCCGAAGAGCTGGATTTGCTTGTTCTCCAAAAGGACACAGCAACCCAATTAGTACAAGAATCTGAAGACTTTTTCTATTTTTAAAGTTTCTAATCATTTTTTGATGTCTCTGCTGAGGTGGTGAACGAGCATTATTACGCAAAATTAGATCATCAAAAGAAAAGAAATAAATGTTTTGTTAATACCATTGTATGTCCCGCTTGTTTCATATCGATGAAAAAATCGTTTTATATTATTAACTAAAATACTATATGTCAATGTCGAAATTGCGATTCATACACTTTGATTTAGAAATATGCTATTTCTAAATCAATAAGAAAGGAAATAGTATGTTGCATGGATTAAAAAAATTTTTAGAACACAAAGCGTATAAAATGCGTGTTTCATCATTACAGATGACTACTCAAGCTGGATCAGGGCATCCAACGTCTGCACTTTCTGCAGCCGATATTGTCTCTGCAATCTTTTTTTATGCAATGCAGTATGATCCTAAAGATTTTAACAACCCCAATAATGATCGTTTTATTCTTTCAAAAGGTCATGCGGCTCCTATTTTATATGCGGTCTACAAAGAGCTTGGTTTATTATCCCCGCAAGAACTTTTAACCTATCGCCAATTTGGATCCCCTTTAGAAGGACATCCAACATTGCGATTCCCGTATGCGCAAGCAGCAACCGGATCACTGGGTATGGGGCTTTCAATTGGTGCGGGGATGGCACTGAGTGCGCGCATGGATAAAAGTGATTTTAGAACGTATGTATTAATGGGTGATAGTGAAATCACTGAAGGTTCTGTGTGGGAAGCGGTAGAAATCGCGGGACACTATAAACTTTCAAATTTAATTGGGATTATTGATTGCAATCGTTTAGGGCAAACGACAGAAACCATTCATGGGTGGCATGCACAACGGTATGCACAAAAATTTGAAGCATTTGGATGGAAAGCATTAGTAATCGATGGTCATGATATGTTGCAGATTGTTAATGCACTGGATAAAGTGCGATCTAATCAGGATCATCCGATGGTGATTATTGCCAAAACTATAAAAGGTTATGGTGTTGAAAAGGTAGAGAATAAAGAAGGGTTTCATGGCAAAGCATTTAGCAAAGAAGAACTTGAGCAGATTCTACCTGCGATGGAAGCGCGCTTTGCATCTGCTGCGGCAAATGGAACTTCCTATCAGTGGCAACCAAACATTCCTGCATCAGTTTTAAAAAAGAATGAAAAAAAAGAAGAATCGATTACCTTAAAAGAATCTCATTATAAAAAAGGCGAACTGGTTGCAACACGCCAGGCGTATGGCCAAGCAATTACTCAGACTGGTGCTGCGTGCAAAGAGATTGTCTGCTTGGATGCTGAAGTGAAAAATTCAACTTTTGCTGAAATTTTTGAAGCAAAATATCCAGAACGTTTTGTGCAATGTTTTATTGCAGAGCAAAATATGATCGGTATGGCAGTCGGATTTAGTCGTTGTAATAAAATTCCCTTTTCATCCACCTTTGCCTGCTTCTTAACGCGTGCCCATGATCAGATTCGCATGGCTGCAATTGGAACGAGTCCATTGCGCATTTGTGGATCGCATGGGGGAGTTTCAATTGGCCAAGATGGCCCATCGCAAATGGGATTGGAAGATATTTCCATGATGAGTGCATTGCCTGAATCGATCGTGTTATATCCCTGCGATGCAGTCAGCACACATGCGCTGGTTGAGCAGATGACAAATTATCAGCAGGGAATTTCATATGTGCGCACAACGCGGGAAAAAACAGCGGTGCTTTATGACAATGATGAGCAATTTCCTATTGGAGGTTGCAAAGTATTGCATGCAAATAAAGGTGATGATGCTTTAATTATTGCTGCAGGGATTACATTGCATGAAGCGATTAAAGCGCGTGAGCAGTTACTCAAAGAGGGCATTTCAGTTTCTATTATTGATTTATATAGTGTAAAGCCACTCGATGCAGTAACCATAGAAAAAATTGCGGTGCAAGCAGGGGATCGGATTATCACGGTTGAAGATCATTATATTCAAGGGGGTATTGGGCAATCAGTAGCATTTGCATTGTGTAATAGCGCAATCGAAATTCATTGCCTGGCGGTAACAAAATTACCTATGTCAGGAAAACCTGAGGAACTATTGGCATGGGCAGGAATTGATGCTGCAGCAATTACACAAAAAGTTAAAAAAATTATTAAGCATTAACCATCGATTGGCTTACATTCTTTTTGTTTGTTGCTGTGATCTTTATCATAACATTCTGTTAATTGGTCTTCGATTGAAGATAATCCAAGCGCTTTTCTGCGCGCATTAATTTTATGGGCATCATTCTCATCAAGATTAGGATAACTGCATGCTGCAACGGGAGTTTGCACATCATAATTTTGATCAAAACATGTGCCATAGCGTTGCTGTTTTTTATTATCTATGTTTTGTTTATCATAATCGATAGCCCATTGTTTTTTTGAAATTGCTGTGCCGGGAACTTGATTTAAAACATACAAATAATGTTCATGAAGGAGAGCATGATGAGCTTTTTTTGCAGGATCAGTATTCTGAAGAATATAAATAGCACGTTTGCGCGTGAGATCATCAAGGGCAGGCAATAAGGATTCATGTATCTTTAAAAGAGTAGATAGTTGCTCTGAAAGTACTTCTGATGTAAGGCAATATTCCATTTTTAAGATATCAGGGGCTTTTGATCCACTGCATAAATGGTCAGTTGATCGTACCAAGCGATTAGTCATATCTTCAATTTTACTTCGCATAAAGATAATTTTTTTTTGTGCAGGTGATTGCATGGTATAGGTAATTACTGGAAGCAATGCAATAAATAATAATTTTTTTAACATATGATGAAAACTCATAAAAGTTGTTAATTATTTTCTAATTTTGATACACAGGCATTTTTCGCGCTCGATCCAGCCATGACTACATGAAGTGCAATGCTCGCGCCATGCATTTATTTCATTGATAATTGAAGGAAGAGCGGATAAGAATTTTGGTTTTATAAATTCCATATGCATGATGGAGCGATCGTTAATCTTAATCGCCACTTGTTCAATTTTTTCTTGGCAAGCAAACGCACGTTCCGAAAATAGAGGAACTTCATCTTGTTGAAGCCCTTGAGGGTCGATGACTTGCAGTATATCCAGAATTGAATAGAGCGAATATATTTTTTTGAAGATAGGGGAGCAGACATACTCCATTGTTTGCACCTGTACCGGTACCGCCAATAAAATCAGTTCATCAATAACAAAATTGATATCATCGGCATCTTTGACCTCTTCAAGCAATAAGATCACGTTTCCGCCATGACTATGAGCGAGCATGCGAATACGAGGCTCAACCCCATATCGTTTTCTATATGCTTGTCTTACTTCTTTTAAATCTTTATAGAAAGTTTGGGCTGCCTCTTTTCGTTCAGTGAACGATAATTTTCCCGACCAACCAAATAAATAAAATTCTTCTGAAGGAAATAGAGCTGGGTCAGCATCTATGAGCGTCTGAGCTATTTTTCGTTGGTAATACTTTGCATCAATCTCTTGATAGTGATGGAGTCCTTGCTTACTAAAGAAGAAGGTTGGCAATACCCCTTTAGGTAATAAACGGGTACCATGGACCCAAACCGTAATGGTTGGGGCTTCTTGGGTAATAGGAGCAGTTTTTAAATTCTTGGCAGGAATCGATACTCGTTTTGCAATCGATTTTTTATTGACTTGAGTAGCGCAGCCGGGAATAACTAAAAATGCTATAGATATCAGGAAATAGATGGTTTTTTGCATGAATAAACTCCTACGTATTCAGACTAGCAGTAGTTAGTAATTTTGCTAGTAAAAACAGGTTT